>CAJOQI010000134.1 GCA_905236895.1 uncultured Peptostreptococcaceae bacterium
AAGCGGCGGAGCTCCGGGAGCGGTTAAGGTGCCGCCTCGTCAAAACAAGCCGGAAACCGTAAGAAGGGATCAGCCAAAGATTGGCCGTAACGATCCTTGCCCCTGCGGAAGCGGAAAGAAGTATAAGAACTGCCACGGCCGCCCGGGAGCGGAGCCACTGGAATCCAAGGTGGAAGTGGATTTTGATGCGGAATAGCCGCATATACACATAGAAGGGAGTGATGATGATGCTAAAACTGGAACCTGTTAAGCAGGACCTTCCCAATGTATTGGCAAAACTCAAAGAGGCAGGTGAGTCCCTTTGACCTGGTGGGTCTTAGGAAGAAGCTTGATGAATTAAACGCCAAGACCATGGAAGGGGATTTCTGGAACGATCAGGAAAGAGCCCAGAAGGTCTTGAAAGAAAAGAAAGAAATCGAAAGTTCCGTGGAAGAATACGACCGATTGGAAAAGGGCTTAAATGAAATCCCGGACTTGATTGAAATAGCGGAAGAACTTGAGGATGAGGATGAGGCCGAAGGAATTGTTTCGTCTTTCGGAAAACTGTCCAAGGATGTGGAGACATTCTTGCTGGGGGTTTTGTTGGATGGGAAATACGACCACAACAGCGCCATCCTTACGGTTCATGCCGGCGCAGGGGGAGTGGAGGCCATGGATTGGGCCCAGATGCTTCAGAGAATGTATATGCGCTGGGGAGACAAGAAGGGCTATAAGGTTAGCGTGACGGATCTCCAGGATGATACGGAGGCGGGCATCAAAAGCGCCACCATGATAATCGAAGGTAAGAACGCCTACGGATTTTTAAGAGGTGAGAACGGCGTTCACCGTTTGGTAAGAATTTCGCCTTTTAATGCCGCGGGAAAGCGGCAGACATCCTTTGCTTCCGTTGAGGTAATGCCCGAAATCGACGACGACATAAGCATAGAAATAGACCCCGGCGATATTAGAGTCGACACCTATAGGAGCAGCGGTGCCGGAGGACAGCACGTAAACACCACGGATTCCGCCATCAGAATAACCCACATCCCAACCAATATCGTGGTAACCTGCCAGAACGAGAGAAGCCAGCATCAAAACAGAGAAGTGGCCATGAGGATTTTGATGTCCAAGCTGGTGGAACTGGCGGAGAGGGAACAAAAGGAAAATCTGAAAGAACTGAAGGGCGATTTTTCGCAGATCGCCTGGGGCTCCCAGATTAGATCCTATGTATTCCAGCCCTATACAATGGTAAAGGACCACCGCACAGGAGCGGAGGTTGGTAATGTCAGCGCAGTAATGGATGGGGATTTGGATTATTTCATCAATGAAGAGCTGAAGGCAAAGGTGTAGTTATTAGAGAGAGAGGATGCGCAGAATAATCTTGGCATCCTGTTTCTCCTTTGTGAACAATTCCATAGGAACATTATAAAGATGACTAAGAAGATAGGCGTTGTAGAAACCAACACAGGTTCGTCCCTGCTCGGTGCCCGCATAGGCCGAGCGGCTAAGTAGCAGCGCTTCTGCAACGTCTTCCTGAGTTAATCCCGAGAGCCTCCGCATAACGCGGAGGTTTTCTGATGTTACAGCAAGAAAATCAGCATATTGCAACAACATATTAAACCTCTTTTCCCAACAAGGAATAACAACTAAGGAGAGTATATAAAGAGACGGGGAATTAACCTATAAAAGCAATACTTTTATTTTTTTATTTTTTTTCGGGTGTCGTGAGGCGGCGCGGGCTTGTAGCCGGGGCCCTGCGTAAGTCCGGTGAGGGCCGCTGTTGAGCTTTTTGTTGGGTTGGGTATATAAATAGGGGTTTACTTTAGAAAATAGTATGCTATAATTGAAATGTTGATAAGTTAATTTTTTAACAACACCCCGAATAACCGGGGATAGTTAATCAATATGGAGGTAAAAAGAATGAAAATCGGCGTATTAGGAACGGGCACCATGGGTGCAGGCATTATTCAGGTTCTGGCTCAGAATGGCTATGAAGTAGTAATGAGAGCAAGACGTCAGGAATCCGTAGACAAGGGAATCGCTACAGTTGAGAAAAACCTTGCCAAGATGGTTTCCAAGGAAAAGATGACAGAAGATGAGAAGAACGAAATCATGGGACGCATTCAGGGTTCCACAGATATCTCAATCATCAAGGACGCAGACCTGATCATCGAAGCAGCTACAGAAGAAATGGAATCCAAAAAGGCTCTCTTCAAAGAACTTGATGAGCTGGTAAAGCCTGAAGCAATCATTGCAACCAATACTTCTTCTCTCTCCATCACAGAGATCGCTGCAGCAACCAACAGACCGGACAAGGTTATCGGAATGCACTTCTTTAACCCGGTTCCCGCTATGAAGCTGGTAGAAATCATCAACGGACTTAACACCTCCGAGGAAACCAACAAGACAATCGTTGAACTTTCCGAGAAGCTGGGCAAGACCCCCGTTGAAGTAGCTGAAGCTCCCGGATTCGTAGTAAACAGAATCCTGGTTCCCATGATCAACGAAGCAGTTGGCATCCTGGCTGACGGCGTAGCAGATGCTCAGGGCATTGACAACGCTATGAAGCTTGGTGCAAACCACCCAATGGGCCCCCTCGAACTGGGCGACCTTATCGGATTGGATGTATGCCTTGCAATCATGGACGTACTCTACAATGAATACGGTGATCCCAAGTATAGAGCTCACACCCTCCTTCGCAAGATGGTAAGAGGCGGCAAGCTTGGACGTAAGAGCGGACAGGGCTTCTACGACTATACAGCAAAATAATAAATACTTACTGAAGTAAACAGAAAATAAAAATGTACCCCAAATGTAAAAACGCATTTGGGGTATACTTTTTTGTGTGAAATTCGCATTGGGGGTATAAGTTTACCTGCCGGATGGTATCATAGACATATTAAACCAAATACTGCTCAGGCCCATCCACATGATACACCGCCAGACGATCGCCAACGTGTACTTGGTAGTTTTCGTTGGGGAGAATTTGAGCTTCTCCGCGGCGGGCCAG
>CAJOQI010000135.1 GCA_905236895.1 uncultured Peptostreptococcaceae bacterium
GGCAGGAAGGACCTCCCCGCCTATCAATTGACCACAGCCCAGAGATATATAACACCTAAAATGCCCTCACCTCCAACAAATTTTGGAGTTAAACCTAAAAAAAGTCTACGTAAGGAGATATCGGATAAATAAATGTTAAAATATTTCAAAAAATACTGGTTCTTCGGTCTTCTTGCCGCCGCCTTCATGATAAGCGAAGTGGCGGTGGACATGTTGCAGCCAAAACTAATGGCCACCATAGTGGATGACGGAATACTTGGTCTTTCCGGAGACGGAACTCCCAATATTCCCCTCATCACCTCCACGGGCATCAAAATGATTTTGGTGGTGCTCCTGGGCGGTCTCTGCGGTATGCTTAGTGGCGCTGCTGCCAATTATTGCAGCCAAAACTTTGCCAACGACGTGAGAAAGGCAACCTTCAATCGGGTAATGGAGCTTTCCTTTGAGCAGACCGACAGCTTTTCCACAGGTTCATTAATTACCAGAGTAACCAACGATGTATCACAGCTGGAAAGATTGGTTCAGCAATTGGTTAGAGGCTTTGTCAGAAGCCTTATGTTCATGGTGGTGGGAACCATCACCCTTCTTTCATTGGATATTCACTTCAAAGCCGTTGTGGCAATCGCCTTCCCTTTGATTCTTTTCAGCGTGGCTTTCATTCTTTGGCGAGTAAACCCCCTCTTCTCCCTTCTCCAGGGAAAACTGGACAATCTGAACACGGTTATCCAAGAGGATATTAAGGGAATCCGTCTCATCAAAGCCTTCGTCCAAGAGGATCACGAGCAGCGAAGATTCGACCGCACAAACCAGGATCTGGTGGATACCCAGCTAAAGGTTTTGATTACCATGTCAATGCTTAGGCCTGCCATGAATATCATTCTTAATCTGGCTACAGTTGCCATCATTAAAATCGGTGCGGTTCAGGTTGAGGCAGGAGCAATGCAGCCGGGAAACGTAATGGCTGCGGTAACATATATCTCTCAGATTCTGGGAGGAATGATGATGCTGGCCATGATCTTCCAGGTTATGTCCAGAGGCATGGCCTCAGCAAAGCGACTCAATGAAGTCCTTAATACGGAGCCTGCCATCAAGGACGGTGGCGGATCCAGAGCAGGCCTTGCGACTGCTGCAACTGCAGCCTTTGATAGCGCAGCTGCAATTGACGGACCTGCTATTCAGGAACAAGGTCCAACCCCACGGATTGCATTCAAGAACGTAAGCTTTGGTTATCCCGGGTTCGTGGATAGAATACTTCACAATATCGATCTTAAACTTATGCCGGGAGAATCCCTGGCAATCGTAGGTGCCACAGGTAGCGGTAAAACCACCCTGGCAAACCTTATTCCCCGCTTCTACGACGTAACCGGCGGAAAGGTTGAAATCGACGGAGTTGACGTAAGGGATTATAAGCTGAAGAATCTTAGAGATAAGATTTCTTACGCAACCCAGAAGACCGAACTCTTCAGCACCACCATCAAAGAAAACATCACAATCGGAAAGCCTGAGGCTACGGAAGAAGAAATGATTCATGCTGCAAAGATTGCCCAGGCCAACGACTTTATCATAGAGCAAAGTGATGGCTACGACACCCCGGTAGCCGAAGGAGGAATGAGTCTCTCAGGGGGCCAGAAGCAAAGGGTTTCCATTGCAAGGGCTCTACTAAAACATTCCGACATCCTGATTCTTGACGACGCATCCAGCGCCTTGGACCTTGCAACGGAGGCAAACCTCTATAAGGCCCTTTCGGAAGAATACGGCGACACCACCCTGCTTATAATCGCCCAAAGAATCGCCACCGCCAGAAGGGCGGATAAAATTGCGGTTCTGGACGGCGGCACCATAACCCATATAGGGACCCACGAAGAACTCTTGGAAACCTCTTCGGTTTACCGGGATATTTGTGATTCTCAAATGAAGGGAGATGATAGAAATGGCGAATAATAAAAACCAAAACGCTACCATCCCCCTTGGGCCCAGAGGAAGAGGTCCGGGAGCCATGGGTGCCCCGGTGGAAAAACCAAAGGAAGGACGTAAATCCCTTTCCAGACTACTTGAATACTTCAGCAGTGAAAAGCCCGTTGTGGTTCTTATGTTCTTCATTGTAACTATTGGGGTTGTGTTGGGAATCGCATCCCCCGCCATGCTGAGCAGAGCAATCGACGCAATTACCACAAGGAATTTTGGTGCGCTGCCAAATATCATTACCATAATGATTATCCTCTACGGAACGGGAGCCCTGGCCACCCTCATTCAGGAAATCGTCGGTGCCAGGCTTTCTCAGAGAATCGTGAAAGGTATGAGGCGGGATCTTTTTGCCAAGATTATCGACCTTCCCCTTTCCTTTGTTGACAATCACTCCCACGGAGATTTGATCAGCAGAATGACCAACGACGCGGAGAATATAAGCAATGTTATTTCCAGTTCCCTTACCTCCCTCTTTTCCGGGGTACTGACCTTAATCGGAACAATCGCGGTAATGGTTTGGTATAGCTATAAGCTTACTTTGCTGTCATGCACGGTGGTAGTCTTCTCCATAATATTCACCAGGGTACTTTCCAAATACATAAGGAAGTTCTATCTGAAGCGTCAGACCCTGCTGGGAAGCATCAACGGAATCGTTGAAGAAAAGGTAAACAATTTCAAAACAGTAACCGCCTACAATCAACAGGATAAGGTTGTGGCTGACTTTGATGCCACATCAGACGAGCTTACCAAGACGGGAATAATCGCCGAGATAGTGTCCAGTTCTCTGGGGCCTGTCATGAATATGATGAACAATATTTCCTTTGTTGTGGTAGCCGTATTTGGGGCATATTTGGCCATTAGAGGCGAGATAACCGTAGGTGTAATCTCAGCCTTCATCGTTTATTCCAAACAATTCTCCAGGCCCATCAACGAGCTTTCTCAGCTCTACGGCCAGATTCAGACCGCTATCGCCGGAGCGGAGAGAATTTTCGAGGTTCTGGATTCACCTTCTGAGAACAAAGCGGGCCAGACCCATATGGCAGATACCAAAGGCGTCATCGAGTTTAAGAATGTGAACTTCTCCTATGTGCCCGGTCAAAAGGTTATTAACGACTTCAGCCTGAAGGTTGAATCGGGCAAGAAGATTGCCCTGGTTGGCTCCACCGGAAGCGGAAAGACCACCATCGTTAATCTGTTGATGCGTTTTTACGACATAGACAGCGGAAGTATTACTTTGGATGGAGTTGATATTAGAGACATAGACTGTCAGGACCTGAGAGACCTTATAGGAATTGTTCTTCAGGATACGGTACTCTTTACCGATACCCTTAAGAACAACCTAACCTATGCTCATCATGAGGCAACGGAAGAAGAGATCAAAGAGGCAGCAAGTCACAGTTCCTGCGACCTCATAGCCTCCGCCCTGCCCTCCGGCTACGATACCATGCTGGTGGATTCGGGAGATAATCTATCCCAGGGTCAAAGGCAGCTTATCGCCATCGGTCGCGCCTTCCTCTCCTATCCATATATACTTATTCTGGACGAGGCCACATCCAATATCGATACTCGTACGGAAAAGAATATCCAGGATGCCATGTATAAGCTTATGGAAGGAAGAACCAGCCTTATCATAGCTCACCGCCTCTCCACCATTCAGGATGCGGATACCATAGTTGTTATGGACCACGGCAGCATTGTTGAGACAGGCTCCCACGAAGAGCTCTTGGCAAAGCAAGGTATGTATTATTCACTCTATATGACCCAGTTCGCAGGACAGGAAATATAATTGATTACAATTTAATAGACATAGTAAAAGAGGAATAGCCGGAGCTATTCCTCTTTTAGGGTTGGTTTTTTCTTAAACATCACTCTTTTATCCGATTATCTCTCTTGCCACAAATACTCCGCTGGCCGAAGCGTGGGACAAGGAGTGAGTTACGCCGCTTCCGTCACCTATGATATAGAGTCCCGGATATCTGCTTTCCAGATGTTCGTCCAGTTTAACCTCCATATTATAGAACTTAACTTCCACACCATAGAGGAGTGTATCGTCGTTGGCCGTTCCCGGAGCGACCTTATCAAGGGCGTAGATCATTTCAATGATTCCGTCAAGCAGCCTCTTGGGAAGAACCAGGGAAAGGTCTCCCGGGGTAGCTGTCAAGGTTGGGCGGACGGTGCACTCCATGATTCTCTTCTCCGAGCTTCTGTGGCCCCTTTCCAAATCGCCAAAGCGCTGAACAATTACTCCTCCCCCCAGCATATTGGAAAGCCTTGCTATGGACTCGCCGTAGCCGTTGCTGTCCTTGAATGGCTCGGAGAAATGCTTTGCTACCAGAAGAGCAAAATTGGTATTTGCCGTCTTCTTTTCGGCATCCTCAAAGCTATGGCCGTTAACCGTAACGATTCCGTTGGTGTTTTCCGTTACAACGATTCCGTTGGGATTCATGCAGAAGGTTCTGACTCTGTCTTCGTATTTCTTGGTTCTATAGACGATTTTGCTCTCATAGAGTTCGTCGGTGATATGGGAGAAGATTTCCGCGGGAAGCTCTACCCTAACGCCGATATCCACTCTATTGCTTTTGGTTTCAATGTCCAATTCTTCGCAGACCGTTTCCATCCATTTGCTTCCGCTTCTTCCAACGGAAACGATACATTTTTCCGCCGTGGCGCTTCCTCCATCAAAGTCAACGGCAAAGCCTCCGTCAACCACACGTATATGCTCCACAGGGGTGTTGAACCTAAAATCAATATTGTCCTTCATCTCTTCATAAAGATTTTCAAGAACCACATAATTGATGTCCGTTCCCAAATGTCTAACGGAGGCATCAAGAAGGGTCAATCCATTCTGCATGCATTCTTTCTTGAAGGCAGTTCCTGCGGTGGAGAAAAGCTTTGTTCCCTCTCCCCCGTGGCTGGTATTGATTCCGTCCACATACTTCATTAATTCAAGAGCCTTCTCTCTTCCTATATATTCGAAAAGGGTTCCTCCGAAGTCGTTGGTAATATTATATTTTCCGTCAGAGAACGCACCTGCTCCGCCGAAGCCGTTCATAATAGCACAGGTTTTGCAATGGATACAGGACTTAATCTTATCCCCATCGATAGGGCAATGACGTTTATCCAAAGATGTTCCAGCTTCAAATACAGCCACCTTAAGATTGGGGGCCTTGGTCATCAGCTCGTATGCGGAGAATATTCCTCCCGGGCCTCCTCCGATTATTATCACATCATAATCCATAATGTCACCTCACAAAACAGTAAATGTGTTTTCTGGAAACACAAACATTATTTTACTATATTTTCTCTTAATGTCCACCCGGAACATTTTCCAAAAGGTCCTTTTCATCCGTTAAATCCGCATGGAGCAGCATGCTGAAGCAAAACCCCATAGGAAGCACTGCAAGCCATATGGCTTTCTCTTGAAGAATCGGACAAAGAGCTGCTAAGATTAAGGCACCTAAGAAAAACATAATTAGCATAAACAGATGCCTTTTTCCCTTTTCCCTGGCTTCCATATCATCTCTATGCTTCAGTATATTGGCTATGGATACCCCCACCTGTCTTACATGGTTGGTTACAAAGGTGGTTGCCATATTAATGCCCTGAGCTTGTCTAAAAGTATTGTACTGCATGGCGCATATGAAGCTTATCATTATCTGTACTACCTGGTTCGGAACCCTGGTTGGTATTAGACCAACAATTATTAGAACCAAAAGTTCAAATCCGATAAGGAGAGTATCCCATCTTAGGATGCCTGTCTTTCTAACTTTCTTTGGAAGCAGTTCAGAAAAAACAGTTCCCAGTATATATGCTCCTGCAGGGATTAGATAGTAGGCTCCTTTCAAGCCCTCACCCTTCCCAAAGCCTATGGCCATCATCATAATATTGGCAGTCTGAGCATTACTGAAAACTCCGCCTCTTATAATATAGGTATAGGCTCCCATCATACCTGCTGCCATAATTAAAAATTCGAAAATATAGTATCTTTCGCAGGTTAAAAAATATTTGTCCTTTTTCATGTTCCTATTAAATGCCTTTCAAGTAATTATGTGTTGTCATTATTAAAAGTGATGTCACCAGAGACCCCACTATCATAAGTGTTGCACTAATCTTCCATTTGCCACCTCTATTAAAGCCGTAGAAGTCAGGCCAACCTCCATTATCCTCTCCCAGGATCAGAACCTTGTATAGATACAGCCCTGCGTAGAGGACGGTGGGCAACATCGCCACAAATGCTTGTCCCAGTGTTAACTTTTCCTGGTTCTCCAGGAAACAAAGAGAGACGAAAGCGAGCAATGGTCCCACTACATGCATATAGAAGCTTGCTCCACGCAGCTGTCTCCCAAATCCTTTGACTGGCCCAAGAAATACCATAACCGTGAAGAAGGTCAGCATCACAGCCTGGGTGCTCATAAACTTAAGAATATGGAGCCAAGAGGGCAAACAAAAGGCGCAGCCCTTTAAGGCCATCCTAATACTTACAATAACAATCATGAAGCAAACCAGGGCGGAAAAGAGATTGGATAAAGTGGTGAAAAACCTAAAGGTTTTAACACCAACCAAGACTTCCTGCTCTGGTTCCTTCATGAAATGTCTAACCAGTATAATCATGGATATTAAGAAGATGGCTACGTTTATTGCCATATCAATATAAAAGCCTGCCATATCAAGTCTCCCTATTATATATCTCGCTTACGTATTTGCGGCCTCTGAACATAAAGACCCAAGCCGCCA
>CAJOQI010000136.1 GCA_905236895.1 uncultured Peptostreptococcaceae bacterium
CTCCCTCTTCCGTGCTTTTCACCTTAAGCAAGGCTTCCGCAATATGCTCCGGGGAGGCGTTTTCTATTCCTATATCCCCACCCTTCCCTGCTTGATTTCTGGAAAGGAAAGCTTCCTTTGCCTTGGGAAATTTTTCTTTGATCTGCTTGCGGATATTTTCTCCCGCCCTGTCGGGATCCGTGAAAATAATAATTCCCTTGGTTTCGTATGCTTTTTCTATTCTCTCCCAGGTTTCCTTGGTTATACCGAAGCCGTGGGTTTCAAGGGTTAGGGCGTCCACCGCTTTAAGAACCGCATCTGTGTCGTCCCTTCCTTCCACCACAATGACCTGAGAAATCTTTGGTTTATTATTCTCCATTGAGATTCTCCACTACCTTCGACCTGCTAACCCTCGGTCCCTTCTTCCGTTATCTCTTCCGTTACTTCTTCCGTGGGCTCTTCCCAGATTTCCGTTTCTTCGGTCCACTGCTCTTCTTCGGAGTATTCGCTTTCATCGGAACTTTCCTCCCAGCTCTCTTCCGCAGGCTCCTCTTCCCAGCTTTCCTCCGTATAGGTCTCTTCGTAATACTCTTCCTGGTATTCTTCCTGATACTCTTCCTGTCCGCCACTTATTATTCCCGGATCGTCAGGCTTGGGCAGTTCGCCGTTTTCATCCGGTTCCACCACCTGTGGCCTTCCGCTCTCGTCCAAGACAAACAAAACTTCCCCCGGTTTTATCATCTTAAGAAGCTTTCTCGCCTGCTCCTCGATATAGTCCAGGTCCTTTACGTTTTTCAGTTCTATCTCCAGGTTGGCTTTCTCCTCCTGAAGTTTTTCGTTTTCCTCTTTAAGAGCATCCTGCTCTGCGTGGAGCTTAATAATATTTCTTACCGAAATGCCGCATACAACCAACAAGGCCACTATGCCGCCTACTACCAGCAGCTTAATCCAATTAAACTCCCCTACGCTTTTTTTCTCTTCTCTTGCCATTCTTCGGCCTCTTCCATCCTCTCTGTGATACAGGAGCATCTTTCTCCCATATCCGTTAACCCCGTATCATTACATTTGTCGCATTTGTAATGAACTTCCGTATACCCGATTTCGTAATTGTTTTCCGTCAAGATGATAGCTCTGTCGTCTGCCAGTTCTTCCATCTTTTCGCTTAAGTCTTTTCCGCTTCCATCGGCTCCGTTCAGGATCAGCACCTTGGAAAGATCGGCACCCAGCTTTCGGATTTCTTCGTCGATTTCTTTGATGCGAGGAATCTTCTTATAGATTTCTTTTCGTCTTTCGTCGGCTTCCTTCTCAGCTTTATTTCTCAAATAGTTATAGTATTTGTTCAGGGTCGCCATGGAGACGGGCTTCTTGTCATTGACGCCGATATTCTTTTCTCCCGCTTCCTTCCTCCAATTTTTCAAAACCCCGTTAACATATTTGATATTGGGATTGGGAATGCCGGAGGTTTCTCCGCAGGCTTCCAAAACCTTGTCCATATTGAAGCCCATATCGTCGAACCAAGTGTCCATGGTTTTCATTTCGCTTTCCGTGGGATTGCGGGAGAATCCCAGGGCCTTCATTACTCTTCTGTAACGGAAATGCCTCTGGTCGTTTTCTTCCAGATGCGCTTCCACGCTATCCGTGGTTTTAAGTCCGCTTTCGCTCCAGCCTTCCAGAATCTTGCCGATATACTTGAAGCTGGTTTTATTCTTCTCCAAGGAATAGGTCACTGCCACCATAATAACTTCCGGCGGCATATTGAGATCTTCAATCCAGGAGATCACTTCTTTAAGTTCCTGGGGACTTAAAGTTCTTGCGAATTTGCCTTCAAGCCACTTCATTAAATCCTTTACGGCTTGGCTGCCAAAGGCTCCCTTGGTTTCCACCTGATCGGGAACGGTTTCCTCCTCGCCCCCTTCTCCGTAGAGGGCCTCCTTTACGCTTAGGAACAGAATGGTATAGTCCAGCTCACCTTCGCTGTTTTGGTAGAGCTTTCTGATTACTCCGTTTTCTTCCCAATAATTCCAGGCTTCTTTGATTCTGTCCTGGGTCACTCCCAATTCTCTTGCCATTACAAGATCCGTTAAGGGTCTTTCTATTTCTCCGTAGAGACGGGCAAACAGATAGATCTTAACAAAATCCCCCGGCGCCGCGGGCATTATCTCGTTTATGAAAACATTTTCTATGGAAATATTTCCCAGGTAAATATCCCCCGGTTTAGCTATCGTATACTTCATTGGTTTCACCGATTCTGTCAGCAAACTTGGTATATCTTGCAACCCAAGTCAATTCAACTTCTCCCACCTCGCCGTTACGGTTCTTGGCTAGGTTAACCTCGCAGACATTGGGTTTCTCACTTTCTTCTTTGTTGTAGTAATCGTCTCTGTAGAGGAAGATTACCATATCCGCATCCTGTTCGATAGATCCCGACTCTCTAAGATCGGAGAGCATGGGTCTCTTATTGTTTCTAAGTTCAGGCGCTCTGGAAAGCTGAGAGAGAACCACCACGGGACAATTAAGTTCCTTGGCCATCAGCTTGAGTTGTCTGGACATTTTGCTTACTTCCTGTTGCCGGTTTTCCGTTCTTCCTTCGGATCCCATCAGCTGTAAGTAGTCTATGATGACCATGTCCAGTCCTTCCTTGGCTGCCATGCGGCGGCATTTGTTTTTCATCTGAAGGACGGTCTGGGCTGAGTCGTCGATTATGATGGTGGTCTTTGCCATCTGGTCAATGGCCAGGTTGATGGACTTCCAGTCTCTGTTGTCCACCTTGCCTTCTCTGAGACGAGAAAGCTCCACATTGGATTCCATGGAAAGAAGTCTCTGTCCCATCTGAGCCTGAGTCATTTCCAAGGTAAAGATTAAAACCGAAGCTCCGTCCTTCTTGGCTGCGTTCAATGCCATGGAAAGGGCAAAGGCACTCTTTCCCATGGAGGGTCTTGCCGCCAGGATTATAAGGTCTCCCTTCTGGAGGCCGGAGGTCTTCTTATCCAAATCAACAAAGCCCGTGGTAAGTCCCAGCTTTCCGTCGGCTTTGTTGGCCTTGTCTATCATCTTGGTATTCTCGATTAGAATGTCTTTAATATGTCTTCCGCCGCTTCTCTGTCTTCCCTGTCCGATCTCGTAGATGCTTTGCTCCGCATAGTCCAGCAGATCCTCTGCGTCCATGCTTTCTTCAAAGCCCTTCTCCTTAATCGCATCTCCGGCCAAAATCAAATCCCTGATTACGGCCTTCTGGGCAACCAGCTTGGCATAGCCTCTGGCGTTGCTGGTTGCGGGAGCGGATTCCGTAAGTGATGCGATATAGGTTCTTCCTCCTGCCAGCTCAAGGCTTCCCCTCTTGCTAAGCTCCTCGGATACGGTAACTATGTCAACGGGCTCGCTTCTTCTGAAGAGCTCTATGATTGCGGTGAAGATTTCTTTATGGGCAGGATCGTAAAAATCCTTTGGTTCTACTTCGTCCATTACTTCGCTGAGGGCTTCCTCGCTTAGCATTGCCACGCCCAAAGCCGATTGTTCCGTCTCCTTGCTGTGAGGTGGAATCCTGTCCACGGTTCCTCTGGTTCTTCTTTCCGGCATATATATCTCCTTAATTATTCTTCAATCAGTTCCACGGTAAGCTTTCCCTTGATTTCCTGGAAGAGCTTGATTGTAATTTGTGATGTTCCCAGCTGTTTGATGGGTCCCTCCATTTCTATCTTCTTCTTGTCGATATTGGTTCCCAATTGTTCCTTGATTGCCTCTGCAATATCCCCGGAGGTTACGGAACCGAATAGTCTTCCGCCCTCTCCCGCCTTTGCTTTGATTACAACTTTTTTGTCGGCAAAATCGGCAGCCTGCTTTTCCGCCGCTGCTTTTTGTTCCGCCAACTGCTTTTCCTGAAGGGCCTTGGCCTTTTCCAGATTATTGATATTTCCCTTGGTTGCCTCAAGAGCAAGACCCTGGGGGATCAGTTTGTTTCTTGCATAGCCGTCGCTGACCTTAACTATTTCACCGGCTCTTCCGGTTCCTTGCACATCTTGTTTTAGAATTACTATCACTTTTTCTCTCCCTCCCGGATTATTTCCATTATTTTTTCCAAGGTTTCCCTTGGGCTTATTTGCGTTTGGGCTCCTGCGGTATTAAGATGTCCGCCGCCACCAAGTTTTTCAAGAATGATTTGCACATTTATCTCCCCAAGGGATCTGGCGCTGACAAAGGTTAAGCCTTCTTCGTTTTTACCTGCAACAAAGCTGGCTCGCACTCCTTTGATGTTGAGAAGATCGTCGGCCACCTGGGCGTTTATCACCTGGGCGCCGGGATTCTCTCCTTCCAAAATGGCCGTTGCGATTCCCTTCCCTTGGAATTCCGCAGATGCTAAAGCCTTGGCCTTTAACAAGAAGGTTTCTTCTTTTTGCTGGAAGTATTTCTTTACCTCCGTCGTGTCGGCCCCTGCTCTTCTTAACCAAGCGGCAGCCTCGAAGGTTCTCACTCCCGTCTTTACGGCAAATCGATTGGTGTCCAGGGTGATTCCCGCCAGCAAAGCTTCTGCCTCCAACCTGGTAACATTCTTCCTTTCCACCGTATATTCCAGCAACTCCGTCACCAGCTCCGAAGCGGATGAAGCATAGGTTTCAATATATGCCAAGGTTGGATTCTCAATGGCATCCTCCCCTCTTCTGTGGTGATCGATTACCACTATCTTCTCCGCCTTTTCAAGAAGCTCCGGTGCTTCAAGATAGCTGGGTCTATTGGTATCAACTATTACAAGAAGGGTGTCTTTTCTGATTTCGGAAAGAGCCTTCTCCGTATTCATAAAATTGTATTCCTGAGCGTTTCTAAGCTGACGGTAGATGGGCTCCATGGATTCCGCTATGGTGTCTATAACCAGATAGCTCTCAGTTTCGCAGGCAAGGCACATGCGGTAGATACCGAGGGCCGCACCCATGGCATCCATGTCCGCCATTTGATGTCCCATGATCATAACACGATTGCTTTGCTGAATGAGTTTCCACAGAGCCTGACCAATCATTCTGGATTTACCCTTGCTGCCCTTCTCAACGGACTGAAGCCTGCCGCCGAAGTATTGGAGGTCTCCCTTGTTTCTTACGATGGCCTGGTCGCCGCCTCTACTTAAAGCCAGGTCCAAAGCGCCGGTTGCAAATTCGTTGGTTTCAACAATATCCTTTCCCCCAACGCCGATTCCCATGCTAAGGGTAAGTGGAAAGTCCGCGCCGGTTTCAATGCTTCTAACTTCATCCAGGATAGCGAATTTATTATCTATCAGCTCCTGCAGTTTGGATCCATGGAAATATATGGAATATAGCGTGTCTCTAAGTTTGTTGACGGTACCGCCGATTTCTCCGGCCCAGTCTCTTATAATCCTTTCCACGGTGCCGCTTACGGAAGCTCCCGTTTCCGGGGAAACCGCATCTGTGAATTCGTCGTAATTGTCCACGTTGATTCGGGCCACCAGGATTCGCTCCGCCTCGTAGCGGTCCTTAAGGTCTTCATAGACGGTTACGTCGTTAAAGAAAACTATGAGGGAATCGTCTTCCAAAGTTTCGTCGTCCGCAACCACGCTAAACTTCTTCCCGTTTCTCTCTATTATGATTCTTTCTCCTTCGGGAACACCTTCCAATTCACTGGTTTTAATTCCCGTCAACTGAAAGAAGTCCGCGTCCTGCAGGTCGCCGTAAAGGAAAACCTGATCCATATGCTCGTTAGCTCCTACGATTTTTCCGCTTCTGCTAACGATACACATTGGCGCGGGTATATGTGAAGACATTATTTTTTGGATTAGTTTTTCATCCAAGTTCTTCTTCATAAGTCCTTTTTTCGCTCTCCTTTCGGGGTTTTCCAATGAAAAATGCGTATATCCCTCCCGATTATAATCGCTTGCATATTATATCATAGCAGGCATTATTCTTTGGGTGGTTTTTGTGACCAATGGGGACTTTTGGGGTAATTTATTACCCAATATTTATATGTTTTTTCATTATTCTACCCTTTATTGGCGGAAAAACACATTATCTTGTGCTATAACCCGGCAGATACAACAAAAGAGAGGCCTGTTGACCGGCCTCTTAATAATTGGAAAATATTTACATTTAGTTTCACGTGAAACAGTTTCGGAGGGCCGTGATTTTTAGCCCTTCTTTACGGTTCTCAGCATATCTATTAGGCGATTCAGCTCCTCCGTATTATAGTATTCCAACTCCAGAACTCCGCCCTTTCCCTTTTGGTTGATCAAAACTCTGGTTCCGAAGATATTTTTAAGTTCTTCTTCAACACTGAGAACTTCTCCGCTCTTAACTTTCTTGCGAGCCTTTGGTCTGTTTGACTTTTCCCCTACGGCTAGCTTCTCCGCTTCTCTTACGGAAAGTCCCTTTGATATGATCTCCCGGGAGAGTTCTCTCTGCCTTTTTTCTCCGCCGGCAGCAAGAAGGGCTCTGGCATGGCCTGCGGTAAGATCACCCTTTGCCACCAAATCCCTTATGTCCGAAGGCAGATTGAGTAATCTCAGAGAATTGGATATATATGGCCTTGATTTGCTGACGCTTCTGGAAACCTGATCCTGGGTAAGACCATAGGTCTTGATCATCTTTTCGAGACCTTCCGCTTCCTCTATGGGATTAAGGTCTTCTCTCTGCATATTTTCAATAATGGCCACCAGCATATTCTCTTCGTCGGAGAATTCTCTGATTAGGCAAGGAACCTCTTTAAGTTCTGCCTCTCTTGCAGCTCTCCATCTTCTTTCGCCGGCAACCAGCTCAAATCCCACCTCGGCCTTTCTTACAACCAAAGGCTGGATGATTCCGTGCTCAAGTATGGAATCGGCCAATTCCTTGATTTTATCCGGATCGAAAACTTTTCTTGGCTGGCTTTTATTTGGCTTAATATCGTTAATATTGATATATGCCACGCTGTTTTCGTCAGCAGCTGCCTTTTCCGAAGTTCTTCTTTCTGTGTTTTCTATTGTTTCGCGATCTGCGAAGAGTGCGTCAAGACCTCTTCCCAGAGCCATCCCTTTATTCTTTCCCGCCATTATTTTTCCTCCCTGCTGAGGAATTCCTTGGCAAACTCTCTATATGCCGCAGCTCCTCTTGATTTAGGATCGTATTCTGTTATGGCCATTCCATGGCTTGGAGCCTCTGCCAGCCTTATATTTCTTGGAATTACTGTGGAATAAACCAAGGATCCGAAATGTCTCTTAACTTCCTGAACCACCTGAACCGACAGATTGGTTCTTCCGTCAAACATGCTTAGGATAACTCCTTCTATCTGCAACTCAGGATTCAAGTTCTTTCTAACTAATTCTATTGTGCTTACCAGCTGACTAACGCCTTCCAAAGCATAGAATTCGCATTGGATTGGAATAAGCACGCTTTCCACGGCAGTTAGAGAATTAATTGTGAGAAGTCCAAGGGAAGGGGGACAGTCGATTAAGATAAAATCATATTTCCCTCTAACCTTATCTATGGCTTTTCTCAGCCTCTTTTCTCTGCCGTCCAGCTGAACCAGTTCGATTTCCGCACCGGCTAAGTCAACGCTGGCGGGGATGATGTCCAAACCCTTGATATTTGTATGGAGTATGGCATCTTGAGTATTGAAATCACCTTCAATCAGAAGATCGTAAACAGTATAGTCCAGGCTGTTTTTCTTGATTCCTATACCGCTTGTGGTATTTCCCTGTGGGTCTATATCAAGAATCAAAACCTTCTTGCCCATTAGAGCCAGACAGGCTCCGAGATTGATATTGGTGGTGGTTTTGCCTACACCGCCCTTTTGATTAAAAATTGCAATTGCTTTTCCCAATTTATTACCCTCCAAATAAAAAACTGCTAAGGCAATTATATACCATTTAGCAGTATTATTCTATAGAAAAATGTAAATGTTTCACGTGAAACAATATTTTTTCCGGCAAAATGTTTCACGTGAAACATTTTCCGCTATTTCTTTTTATCCCTTATTTCTATTTTATACCGATAGGATTCTTCTTTGGCTCTCCGGCCTTTCTTGGGTATTTGGAAGGGGTTTTCCTCATCTTTCTGATTATAACCAATTTTTCATTTGTTACCGTTTCTCTTATTCCTTCAACCTTTCCCCCCAGCCTTTCTATGGCCTCTTGTGATTCGGACATTTCTTCATCTATATCCCATCCCTTATATGCTATGAACATGCCTCCTTTTTTTACAAAGGGGAGGGCATATTCCGCCAGGACCGCCATATGGGATACTGCTCTGGAAAGACAAAGGTCATAGTTTTCTCTTTCCTCCGGATTTCTTCCTCCGTCCTCGGCTCTCCCGTGGAGGGTTTTAATATTGTTCACGGCTATGCGGCTACTTATTTCGTCTATTATCTTTAATCTTTTATTCAGGGAGTCCAGAAGGGTAAACTTCTTTTCCGGAAGCATTATGGCCATGGGAACACCGGGAAAGCCGCCTCCTGTTCCCAGATCCAAAACCCTCTCCACATTCCTATCCAGTTCATCTATAATGTCCTTCTCCATAAGAGGGGTGAGGGAATCCACATAATGCTTTATTACAAACTCTTCCGGATCGGTTATGGCCGTAAGATTGATGTTCTTATTGTATTCCAAGATGGACAGCATATACTCCTTAAGCTGTTCTTCCTGATTGCTATTCACATCAATCCCGTATTGTTCTAGGGTTTTCTTAATCTTAATATCCAATTTTTTCCTTTTTTGTCTTTTTCTCGTCTTTTTCTCAGCCTTTTCTCAGCTTCTTCTCAGTTTCTCCAAATATACCATAAGCACATTTATATCCGCAGGGGAGACGCCGGAAATTCTTCCTGCCTGTCCCAAAGATTCAGGTCTGATTGCATCCAGCTTCTGAGCCGCCTCAATTCTAAGTCCGCTTATTTCACTATATTTCAAATCCTTGGGTAATTTCTTTTCTTCCATGCGGCTGAATTTTTCAACCTGGGCAATCTGCTTCTTAATATATCCTTCGTATTTAATCTCAACTTCGAGGAGCTCCGCTGCGTGAGGTGGAAGCTCAGGTCTTTCACTGTCAATTTCTTCCAAATCCCTATAGCTTATTTCCGGCCTCTTCAGTAATTCCTCAAGCCTTGCACCGCCGGAGAGGGAAGTGCTTCCAAGTCTTTCAAGCATTGGATTTGCAATATCCGCACGGACTACGGTCTCGCGAAGTCTTTGTTTCTCTTTCTCGATCAAGTCCAGCTTTTCCGCAAGTTTTTCATATCTATCCTTTGTTGCAAGACCCAGCTTATAGGATTTTTCCGTTAAACGTTGATCCGCATTGTCCTGACGAAGCAGTAGCCTGTATTCCGCTCTGCTGGTCATGATTCTATAGGGCTCGTTGGTACCTTTGGTGACCAAATCGTCGATTAGAACTCCAATATAAGCCTCGTTTCTCTTCAAAACGAAAGGCTCTTTTCCATTTATCTTAAGATTGGCGTTGATTCCCGCCATAATTCCCTGGGATGCGGCTTCTTCATAGCCGGAGCTTCCGTTAAACTGGCCTGCACAGAAGAGTCCTTCCACCGCCTTGGTTTCAAGATTAGCCTTGAGCTCAGTTGGATCTATGCAGTCGTATTCGATAGCATAGGCAGGCTTGGTTATAACAATATTCTCCAGCCCCGCAATGGTATGATAAAAAGCTTCCTGCACATCCTCCGGCAGGGAAGAGGACATTCCCTGAATATACATATTGGGATCCTCCAGGCCCTCAGGCTCCACGAAAAGCTGATGTCTTTCCTTGTCCCTAAAACGATTTACCTTATCCTCTATGGAAGGACAATATCTGGGTCCTATTCCTTCAATCTGCCCACCGAACAAAGCGGATCTGTGGAAATTCTCACGAATTA
>CAJOQI010000137.1 GCA_905236895.1 uncultured Peptostreptococcaceae bacterium
CCTGCTCTTATGATGAGGCCAAGGCCTGCACCGATTAAAACACCTCCGAAGATGGCCGCCAGCAGGGGGTTTTCCGTCATATGGGTAAGATAATGGGACCTGTTAAAGAGGTTAAGAAACAAAGGATAGAGGAGGGATCCCGCTACGATAGTAAGTGCAAATCGCTTGCCTACGGTAATCCAGCCCAAAAGCAAAAGCCCTATGCTTAAGGCTGCAACCACATAGGATATATCTCCGCCGGAATAGTGGACAATAGTCCTTGCTATACCGGTTATTCCCCCAACCATGATTTGGGAGGGAAGAACAAAGGCTGCAACGCCCAGGGCATCCAAGGCGCAACCTATCAGAATTCTCAGGGGATTTATGTATTTTTTTAGTGTGGTTCTGTTCATAACGCCATTGTCTCCTTGCGGGCATAATAGGCCTGCGAATACGAGTATAGAATAAGGAATAGATTCAAGCAAGTCCTTGCGTTAGAATGATAAAGTGGCAGAGGGAAAAAGCCCCTTGGTTTGGGGACAAAAATATGGTTTTTTCCCAAAAAATAAATGTTCTTGAATGGTAGGGACCCTTGTGTTATTATCTTTGCATATTAAGGAAAAGGGGTGTTTTTTGCCCCTGCCTTGGTAGAGAGGGAATAGCCCCTCTCGGCGAGTATATTAAGGAGAAACGAAAAATGAAAAAACGCGTAATTGCAGTAGTTTTGATTCTTGTTATGGTGCTGGCTTTGGCAGCATGCGGTAAGAAAAACAATGACCCCGCACCATCGGGAAATGGAGGAGGAACTCCTGTTGAGGGAGGAGAAATCGTTGTTGGCGTAACTGCCGACTTGGATGCAAGCCTGGACCCCCATGTATCATCATCATCTGCAGGCACCAGAGAAGTTCTGTTCAACGTATTTGAGGGATTGGTTAAGCCCGATTCCGAAGGCAATATGGTTCCGGCAATAGCAGAAAGCTTCTCTGCAAACGATACAGCTGATGTCTATACCTTTGTTCTCCGTCAGGGAGTTAAATTCCACAACGGAAACGAGGTTAAGGCAAGCGACGTGGTATATTCACTTTCAAGAGCCGCAGGCCTTGAAACCGGAGAACCTCTGGTTAGCGACGTGGCAAATATTAAGGCCGTTGAGGCAACTGATGACAAGACCATCCAGATTACTCTTGGTACTCCGGATGCCGAGTTCTTGGCTCACGTTACCACAGCAATCATCCCCGAGGGAATAGATCCCAATACGGAATGCGTTGGAACAGGCCCCTATAAGCTTACCTCCAGAACAGTTCAGGAAAGCATAGTATTCGAAAAGAATACCGAATACTGGGGAGAGGCTGCACACCTTGACAAAGTTACACTGAAAATAATCGACAATGCGGAAACCTTGGTAATGAGCCTTAAGTCCGGTGCCGTTAATATGGCTACCCATCTTATTGCCAGCCAGGTAAACGAACTTCCCGACATGAATATCCTGGAGGGAAGCAGCAATGCGGTTCAGGGACTTTATCTCAACAACCAGTTTGAGCCATTCACAAAAATAGAGGTTAGACAGGCTCTTTGCTACGGCATAGACAAGCAGGAAATCCTGGACATAGCCTTTGATGGACACGGAACACTGGTTGGATCCAGCATGTTCCCCGCATTCAAGAAATACTTCATGGATGAGCTTACAAATCACTACGAATATAATCCTGAGAAGGCAAAGGAACTCCTTGCCGCCGCAGGATATCCCGATGGATTTGAGTTCACCATCACCGTGCCTTCCAATATGCAGCAGCATGTTGATACCGCTCAGGTAATAGTTGAGCAGCTTAAGAAGATCGGTGTTACCGCCAAAATTAATCAGGTTGAATGGGCCACATGGCTTGAGGAAACCTATAGAGGAAGAAATTACGAAGGCACCATCGTAAGCTTTGATGCTCACGGAGTTGCGGCTTCCGATATGTTGGCAAGATTCCAGAGCGATAATAGCAAGAATATAAGCTATTTCGCCAGCGAAGCCTATGATGCCAAGTATAAAGAAGCTATGTCCACAACGGATGACGCCGCTCAGACTGCAGCATTCAAAGAATGCGAAAAGATCCTCACCGAGGAAGCGGCCAACGTATATATTCAGGACGTTGCATCCTTTGTTGCCCTTTCCAAGGGATATGAGGGATTCAAATTCTACCCCCTCTATGTATGCGATTTTGCATCTATCTATAAGGTGGCAGAGTAAAGGCGGCTTTTAAGACAAACCAATGAAATATATCTTAAAGAAGACGGGGATACTTATTGTCACCCTGGTGATAATATCCTTCCTCGCATTCCTGGCATTTCAGATTATTCCCGGGGATCCCACAACAAAGATCCTCGGGACTGACTATACTCCCGAAAGAGCTGAGGCCCTTAGGGAGGAGTTGGGATTAAACGGCAATATAATAGGGCGATATTTAAGATGGCTAAAGGGACTGGTTACGGGAGATTTGGGAATAAGCTATAGCTATTTCATCCCGGTGAGAGAGGTGCTTAAGGGTAAGATTGGACTTACCTTGGTGCTGTCCCTTATGGCCTGGATTATAGTTACGGTCATCAGCATTCCTCTTGGAATAGTCATGGTTCGTTATCAGAATCCACTTTTCAGAAAGATCAGCGTATCTCTCAATCAAATATTCATGGCCATTCCGCCGTTCTTTTTGGGTATGCTTTTTGCATACCTTTTTGGCTTGGTGCTTAGGTTTTTCACTCCGGGATACTATATCCCATTGAGTCAAGACCTGGGGAAGGGCTTGGTTTATTTGATTTTCCCTGCTCTGGCTATTTCTCTTCCCAAGGCTGCCAAGGTGGCAAAGCTTCTCCATGCCTCCATCCAGGACGAGATGGATAAGGACTATGTGAGAACCGCTTATAGCAGGGGAAATACCAGATGGAATGTAATCAAAGATCACGTGTTTAGAAATGCTTTGCTTCCTGCCATCACATATATCGCCATGACCTTGGCCGACGTGGTTGCGGGATCCATAGTGGTAGAGCAGGTATTCGCACTTCCGGGACTGGGAAGACTTCTTATTACCAGCATTGGAAACAGAGATTTCCCCGTTGCCCAGTGCATAGTGGTAATAATCGCTTTTATAGTAGTATTCATGAACTATTTGGCCGATATAGTAACTCAATATATCGATCCGAGAGTTAGATTGGGATAGGCATGATAAAAGGACGGAACTCACATTTTAAGGCGGGAGCCATCATAACGGGAATCATGCTGGTGCTGATTATAATCGGAATCTTCTGGACCCCCTACGATCCCAACCAGATGAACGGTGGGGAGAAGATGCAGGGACCCAGCATGCAGCACCTCTTCGGCACGGATAATTTTGGAAGAGATATATTCTCCAGAGTTATTCAGGGAGCAGGGGCCACGGTTTTGATTGCCTTGGCTACGGTAGCAATAGGTCTTATTGTGGGAACCATAGTGGGACTAATTACTGGCTACTACGGTGGATGGCTGGACGAGATACTTATGCGAATAAACGACAGCATTTTGGCCTTCCCAAGCATACTTCTGGCCCTGGTTTTGATAGCCATATTCGGTGGCGGAAAATACAATATAGTCCTTGCTCTGGGTATACTCTTTATTCCCAGCTTTGCAAGACTGACTCGAACGGAGGTGGCTCGGCAGAAGAATACGGACTATGTGAGGAATGCTCGCCTGATGGGAGCTTCGGATTTTAGGATTCTCTTTGTTCATATTCTTCCCAATATCGTTCCTGTGCTTCTTTCTTCCATAGCCATAGGCTTTAACAATGCGGTGCTGGCTGAGGCTTCCATGAGCTTTTTGGGAGTTGGTGTTCAGCCTCCCGACCCCAGCCTTGGAAGAATGCTTAACGAAGCCCAGGCTTATCTTATGAGTGCACCCTGGTACGCCATTTCAACAGGCGTTGTGATAATTCTTTTGATTCTGGGCTTCGGCTTGATAGGAGAAGGTCTGGGAGGTGAGCGTAATGGCTGATATGGTTAATATGCTTGACATCAAAGGTCTTAGGGTTAAGTTCATCTCCACGGGAAAGGAAGCGGTTCATGGAATCGATCTTTCCATGGAGCCCGGTGAAAGGCTGGGCCTGGTGGGAGAGTCGGGAAGCGGCAAGACCGTTACCGCCATGGCCATCTCCGGCCTCATCGAAAGATATAATGTGGAGATGGAGGGAGAAATCCTCTTCGACGGAAAGGATTTAAGACTTTGTTCCAGAGATGAGCTTAGAGAAATCCAAGGAAAGGATATAGGTGTGGTTTTCCAGGAACCTATGACCAGTCTCAATCCTTTGATCAAGGTTGGTCATCAGATAGAGGAGACCTTGAAGCTTCACACGGATAAGTCCAAGGAAGAGATCAAAGCCATTGCCCTGGATGCCATGGAAAAGGTGGGCCTTCCCAATCCGGAGGAAACCTATGAGAAATATCCTCACCAGCTTTCCGGGGGACAGAGGCAGAGAGCCATGATAGCATCCGCCATGGTTATTCATCCCAAACTTTTGATTTGTGATGAACCTACCACGGCACTTGATGTTCGGGTTCAGGCTCAGATACTTAAGCTTCTTAAGGACGTTAGCGAGGAGTATGGAATAGCCATACTTTTAATCAGCCATGACCTAAGGGTAATAAGACATCTCTGCGACCATGTGGCTGTAATGTATAGCGGAGATATAGTTGAGAGGGGTGAAACTGAAGAGGTATTCAGCAATCCCCAGCATCAATATACCAAGCAGCTTATTAAGGCCATCCCCGCAAGAGAGAAGGTTCAGAGAAGCAAGGTAAAAGAAAAAACCGAAAGGGAGAAAACACCCGTTGGCAAATCCCTGGATGATGTTGCCAAGATAATAGGCGAAGCTGCCTTAAAGGGCACATCCAAGGAATAAAACCGAAGGAATATTATGAAAAACGAAAGCTACATCATCGACAAGAGTTTGGAACAAAGCGATCTGGTTCTTGATGTTAAGGACCTGTCCGTAACATACAAGACTTCCACCATTTTTGGAGAGAAGTCCTCTTATGATGCCGTAAAGAATGTAAGCTTCAATATTAAAAACGGTGAGATAATGGGACTGGTTGGAGAGTCGGGATGCGGCAAGTCCACCATGTCCAAGGCCATACTGGGAATGTTGGAGGATGCGGAGATATCCGGTGAAGTTATTCACTATACCCGTCGTCCACAGATGGTTTTTCAGGATCCCTTCAGCAGCCTTAATCCGGCAAAGACCGTAGGCTGGATTTTGGAGGAACCCTTAAGAATCTTCGGCAAATACGACGAGGAGGAGAGAAAGAGAAGGGTTCTTGATATGCTGGAAAGAGTAGGCCTGGAGCAGGAGCAGCTTAACAGAAAACCTGCCCAGCTCTCCGGCGGTCAGAAACAAAGAGTTTCCATTGCTACGGCCCTCATTCAGAGACCCAGACTTATTATTGCGGATGAACCGGTATCCGCCCTTGATGTTTCCATCCAGGGACAGATACTTAGGCTTTTGCTTGAACTGAGAGATGAACTTGATCTTTCTTATCTCTTCATCACCCACGATCTCAATGTATGCTATTCCATCTGTGACAGAGTGGTGGTTATGTATAAGGGAGAGGTTGTTGAAGAGGGCCCTGTTGAAGAGGTCTATAATAATCCGAAGCACGATTATACCAAGAGGCTTTTAGACGCCGCCTTAATATAAGTGACAGGAGAAGTAAAGGTGGATTGGGTCCACCTTTTTCAGTTGGTTAGTTTATGATAAAATAAATAGGTTGAGGAGGATAAGATGGCAGAGATTAAACCCGGAATAGAAGGAATAAGAGAAATAGTGGTAACTGAAGAGGTTACGGCGGCAGCCCTGGGAAGCGGGCTTCTTCCGGTTTACGGAACACCCAGCCTGGTTGCTTTGATGGAAGAGACATGTCATCTCTCCGTAGGTGATTATCTTGAAGAGGGTACAGGCACCGTGGGCATTTCCATGGAGATTAAACACGTTTCCGCAACACCCATAGGAATGAAGGTTAAATGCCATTCGGAGCTAATCCAAGTTGAAGGAAGAAAGCTCACCTTTAATGTGGAAGCTTATGATGAAAAGGAACTTATAGGTACAGCTTGCCACGAAAGATTTATTATAGACAACGAGAAATTTATGACCAAGGTATCCGCCAAGGCATAGATGTGATTCCAAGGAGGATATTCATGAAATATGTGGATATGAGTATAAAAGAATTCTCCGAAGTTTTGGCTTCTTCTGAGCCCACCCCGGGAGGCGGTGGCGCAGCAGCTCTTATGGGAGCAATTGCAGTAGGCCTTGGAGATATGGTTGGGGAACTTACTGTTGGAAAAAAGAAATATGCTGAAGTGGAAGAAGATATAAAGCGCCTTATGGAAGAGGCACAGCAGCTGAGGGAGGAGTTTCTTGAGCTGATCGATAGGGATGCGGAGGTCTTTGCTCCGCTAGCCAAGGCCTATGGAATTCCAAAGGACGATCCGGAAAGAGATGTGATTATGGAGGAGGCTCTCCATGCCGCCTGCTCGGTTCCCATGGATATTATGAG
The DNA here is from genome assembly GCA_905236895.1 of uncultured Peptostreptococcaceae bacterium. GTDB lineage: Bacteria > Bacillota > Clostridia > Peptostreptococcales > Anaerovoracaceae > Eubacterium_B. The sequence continues at coordinate 6,538 of CAJOQI010000137.1, forward strand.
AGTATCGGCAAAGGCCTTGGATGTGATTGGGGAATTCGCGGAAAAGGGATCGGCCCTTGCCATTTCAGATGCAGGCTGCGCAGCAACCTGCTGCAAGGCTGCCATGAAGGCTGCTTCTCTAAACGTATTCATAAATATCAAGGCTATGAAGGATAGAGCTTTTGCCGAAGGACTTAATATAGAGGCGGAAGATTTGCTTGAAGAATACTGCCAAAAAGCGGATGAGATATTTGATGATGTATATAAGAAATTGAAAGGATAAGTATGGCGAAGATACTTCACGGCGCTCCTGTAATTGAAGCGATGAATCAGAATACCAAGAGACAGATAGCTGAACTCAAGGAAAAGGATATAGTTCCTACCCTTGCCATTATTAGAGTTGGAGAGAGGGCAGAGGACATATATTACGAGAATAATGCGGAGAAGCGTTGCAATGAGCTGGGAGCCGGACATACAAAAATCGTATTCAATAACGATGTGACTCAGGAAGAGGTGGAGGAAGCCATTATAGGATTTAATGAGGACCAAAATATACACGGCATTCTTCTTCTCAGACCACTTCCAAAGCATCTAAACGACGATAGACTGAGAAATCTAATTAGTCCCATGAAGGATGTGGATGGCTGTACAGATGTGTCCCTGGCGGGGGTTTTTGCTGGGGAGAAGAGAGGATTCCCTCCTTGCACTCCTCACGCTGCCATGAGAATCTTAAACTTCTACGGATATACACCTGTTACCAACGGAGAAAAGGCAGCCATAATCGGTCGCTCCCTGGTAATCGGACGCCCTGTTTCCATGATGCTCTTAAAGGATGACTTCACCGTAAATATCTGCCATAGCAAGACTGCCAATCTCAGTGAGGTCACAAAGGATGCATCGGTTCTTATCGCCGCTGCGGGACAAAAGCATCTTGTAAAAGAGGATTTCGTCAATCCCAATCAAGTGGTTATAGATGTAGGTGTAAACTGGGACGAAGAAAAACAGGGAATAACCGGTGATGTGGATTTTGAAAAAGTTGAGCCAATAGTTGAGGCTATTACACCGGTACCCGGTGGAGTTGGCACCGTAACCACCAGCATATTGGTTCGCCACGTGGTGGAAGCCGCAATTAGGAGTTTGGAATGGGAAAATTAAAAACAAAAGACTTGGTAATTGCTGCGGTCCTTGCTGCCATGGTGGCAATACTGGCATCCCTTGCAATAACAACCAACGCCTTTAAGATAACATTTGAATCCTTGCCCGTTCATTTTGCCGGACTGGTATTTGGTCCACTGGTTGGATTCCTTGTGGGGACCATTGGAACATTGCTTTATCAAATGCTGGTTTATGGGCTTACCGCAACCACAGTTCTTTGGATTATTCCATATAGCTTGC
>CAJOQI010000138.1 GCA_905236895.1 uncultured Peptostreptococcaceae bacterium
GAAGACTATTTCATGGTTAAAGCCATAGGAGTCAGGATGGGTTCCAATAACAAAGCATATTTGGATGTTACCTTGGGAGATAGAACGGGAGAGGCCAGCTGCAAGAAATGGGCTGTCAGTCCCAACGAAGAGGCTAAACTCTCCGCCATCAAAGAAGGCGATATCGTAAAGGTTAGAGGAGAGGTAAAGGATTGGAACGGAAATAAGCAGATGATTATTTCAACCATTCGCCCCACAAACCCGGAAGACTTAATCGACATGAAGGACTTTGTTAAGTCCGCTCCGGAAAATCCCGAAGATATGTATGATTTCATATTGAAAGAGGCGGAATCCATAGAGGATCAGGACCTGAAGAGGGTAGCAATAACCCTTCTGACCCGCAATAAATCCAAGCTTATGTATTATCCCGCAGCAGCGAAGAATCACCACGCAGAGTTCGGAGGTCTTCTTTGGCATATGAAGAGAATGCTTATGGCGGGCCTCTCTCTTTGCAAAGTCTACGACTTCCTTGACATAGACCTGGTGGTTACGGGAGTAATCGTCCACGATATGGAAAAGCTTAACGAAATCGAGGCGGGAGAACTGGGCATGGCTTCCGGTTATTCCAAGAAAGGACAGCTTCTGGGCCATATAGTCCAGGGGGTTGATATGCTTGGAAATCTCGGGCGAGAGATGGAAATTCCCGAAGAAAAGATTTTGGTGCTTCAGCATATGGTTCTATCCCATCACTATGAGGCGGACTTTGGAAGCCCCAAGAAGCCCATGTTCCCGGAGGCGGAGATTCTCCATTATTTGGATATTATGGATGCCCGTATGTACGATATGGAAGAGGCACTTAGGGGTGTTCAGCCCGGAACCTTCTCCGAAAGGGTAAGAACCCTGGACGGAAGAAAGCTATATAGACCTGAATTCTGCGATGAACTTGAAAGTCAGGAAGAAGTCCTTACTCCGGAAATTGCCGGATTTACCGATGAGAAAGAGTGGACATGAAGGAGGAAAGAACCTGCACCATTACATCCATCATTTACAGAAACGAGGATAATGGATATACCGTGGCGACGGTAGAAGATGAAGAATTACAATACACCGTGGTGGGCAATCTGCCGCGGGCTTTGGTGGGATCGCATTTCAGACTGGTAGGCAGCTTCATCAACCATCCGAAATTCGGGGAGCAGTTCTCCTTTTCGGAGTTTGAGGAAGTTCAGCCCAAGGGTGAAAGGGCGATCTTTGATTTTTTGGCATCCGGCACCATTTCAGGTGTGGGCCCTGTCACTGCTGCGGCTCTTCTTCAGGCTTTCGGGGAGGATACCTTAAGAGTAATGGAAGAGGAACCGGAGAGACTTTTGGAAGTAAAGGGAATCGGAAAGAGAACCCTTGAGAAAATCAAAGAATCCTATATGGAACACAGACAGTTTGCCAAGGTTTCCATGGCACTTCAGGAGTTCGGTCTTTCAACCGCTCAGGCTCTAAGGCTCTACAAAGCCTATGGTGGCGATACGGTTGTTTTGATAGAGGAGAATCCGTATCGATTGGTGGACGAGGTGCCCGGCTTCGGTTTCAAGAAGGCGGACGATATCGCCTATAAGATGGGCTTTAAGGCGGAGGATGCCAAGAGAATAAGGAGCGGAATAATCTTTGCCCTCAATTATTATCTATCCGAGGGAAGCACTTATGTGCCCACGGAAGAATTGAAGGACAGAACCGGGGAACTATTAAACGTATCTCGCCAGTTGGTGGATGACGAGCTGGTGAATCTCTCCTTTGACGGAAAGATCAAAATCGACAATCTGGAAGGTGAAGAGGTTGTCTATAAATACGTCTACTATGTGGGGGAACAAAGACTGGTCTCCGATGTTAATCGCATTGCAGGAGGAAATCCAAAGTCCCTGACCTTTGATGTGGATAATATTATTAATCAGGCGGAGTCAGACGGCGGATTCCTGCTTTCCGAAAAACAAAGGGGAGCCATCAAAAGCTCTGTGGATTGTGGCATATCAATAATCACAGGAGGTCCGGGAACAGGTAAAACCACCATCATCAATGCTCTCATCCAGGTTTTCCAAAGGAGCGGTCTTTCCACGGCAATATGTGCGCCTACGGGTAGGGCAGCAAAGCGAATCTCCGAAACCAGTGGTCATTTTGCTTCCACCGTTCACAGGCTCTTGGAATATTACTACGCTGAGGACACGGAAGACATGAGATTCGGTAAGAACTCTCAAGATCCCTTGGACTACGACGTTGTTATTGTGGATGAGGCCTCCATGCTGGACCTTATGCTCACATGCGCTTTAACGGATGCCGTCAGGACGGGAACTCGTCTAATATTAATTGGAGACAGCGACCAGCTTCCCTCCGTTGGGGCAGGCAATGTTCTTAGGGACTTAATAGACAGTGAATTTGTGCACACCACAAGGCTTACGGAGATTTTCCGTCAGGCGGAGGAAAGCCTAATCGTCGTAAACGCCCATAGAATTAACGGAGGGGAATACCCTTACGTCAATGAA
>CAJOQI010000139.1 GCA_905236895.1 uncultured Peptostreptococcaceae bacterium
AGGATGATCCCACATCTGAAATCAAGTCTCCCAGAGTGGAGAGGAAGGATATCGATTATCTTACCTTAGATGAGGTGGAAGCTGTTCTTAATGCGCCGGATAAGTCCATAAAGGGGTTAAGGGACAAAGCTATTCTTGAAGTTCTCTATGGAACGGGAATTAGAGCTACAGAGCTTATTGACCTAAACTACGGAGACTTAAACCTTAAGATGGGATATTTGAGCTGTTCCGGAAAACACGGGAAAGCACGAATAGTTCCACTGGGAAGCTATGCAAAGAAGGCCTTGGAAGACTATATCCTAAAGAGTCGTGCACCGCTGTTAAAATCCGAGGAGAGAGATAGGTCTGAAGATGTGGCTCTGTTCATAAATTATTCCGGAGAGCGATTCACCAGACAAGGCCTTTGGAAGGTGCTTAAACAGTATGGAGAAGAGGTGGGCCTTGGAAATCGCTTAACTCCACATGTTTTAAGGAGTTCCTTCGCTGTTCACATGCTTCAGAACGGCGCGGATGCCAAAAGCCTGCAGGAGCTTATGGGCTTTGATGATGTGCAGGCCCTTCAGGTATATATGCAGGTTACGAGGAATAGAATTAAGGATGTTTTCGACAAGACTCATCCCAGAGCATAGAGGGAAAAAGAATATAAAAATGCTTGCAATTTCAATGACTTGATGGTAAAATGTCTTTTGCATGATTAACGGGCGGTCCTCTGTTTATTGGTAGCATGAACGCCTCGGAGGGAAGGAGGAACCTAAAGATGAACATTTTAGATTCGATTGCTGAAGGATATATCAAGCAAGATATCCCTGCATTCAATGTGGGCGACCAAGTTAAGGTCCACATTAAGATCAAAGAAGGTAACAGAGAGAGGATCCAGGTCTTCGAGGGCTTTGTGCTTAAGAGACAGAACGGCGGTATCAATGAGACATTTACCGTTAGAAGGATCGCATCCGGTGTAGGTGTGGAGAAGACATTCCCCCTGCATTCACCTTGGGTCGAGAAAATCGATGTAGTCAGACGAGGCGATGTAAGAAGAGCCAAACTGAACTATATGAGAGGTAGAACAGGTAAGTCTGCCAAAATTAAAACCAAGGAAACAAAATAAATTTGATCTTACGAGAAGCGCCGGGTTTATGGCGCTTCTTTTATATCAAAGGAGAAGAGATGACTATAGAAAATATCAACTGGTATCCGGGGCATATGAAGAAAACCAGAGAATTGATTCAGGAGAATCTTAAGCTGGTTGATCTTGTAATTGAAGTGGTGGATGCCAGAATACCCCAGTCTAGCAGAAATCCCATAATAGACGAATTGGTTTCCGGGAAGCCACGCTTTGTTGTGCTTAATAAGAGCGATTTAGCCGACGAGAAATCAACAAAGGTTTGGGCGGAGAAGTTCGCAGCGGATTACGGACACACCGCAATACTGGACAGCATGCACGGCAAAGGAGTTCAGGAGCTTCTTAAAAAACTTTCCGCCTACGAGGACGGACTTAATGCGGAGAGAAGCAGAATCAAAAGGCTGAGGGTAATGATAGTTGGAGTTCCCAATGTTGGCAAGTCATCTTTGATTAATAGACTGACGGGAAAGAAGAGCACCAAGACCGGAGATAAGCCGGGAGTAACCAAGGGTAAACAATGGCTCACCATGGAAAACGGTATGCAGCTTCTGGATACGCCGGGAATACTTTGGCCAAAGTTTGAGGATCCCAAGGTTGGTGTAAAGCTGGCCTATTGCGGCTCCATCAAGGACGAAATTTTGGATCAGGAGACCCTGGCAATGGAGCTGATTGGATATCTTGGAAATGAGTATCCGGATCTTCTCATGGAAAGATATAAATTGGATGAGCTTTCCGAAGAAGCTTTGGTCAATATGGAAGCAATCGCAGAGAAGAGAGGCTTCATAATGGCCGGGAAGAGAATTGACTATACAAGGACTGCCAGAACTGTTTTGGATGAATTCAGAAGCGGAACCATCGGTAGAATAACTTTGGAGAAAGTTGAAGAATAGGGAGGGACCCATTCTTGACCAAGGAAGAAAGATTAAAAAAGCAGATTGAGAGAGCTGCAGAACTTAAAAGGTTTGAGCAGGAGAACAAAGCTCAGGGTTTTAATTTCATTGCCGGTGTTGACGAGGTTGGACGGGGCCCCTTGGCAGGGCCTGTTGTTACAGCCTGCGTTGTACTTAAGCCGGAATACGAAGGCCTTGGCATTGACGATTCAAAGAAGCTGACCGAGAAGAAGAGAGAAGCTCTCTATGATGAGATTATAGAAAACGCTTTGGCCTATGGATTTGGCATTAGAGACAATGAGCGCATTGATGAGATAAATATTCTGGAGGCCACCAAAGAAGCCATGAGAGATGCGGTTTTGGCCGCAGAAACTATGCTCAAGAAGAATAGTTTGGGCGACAGAATCAATCTGGTTATGGTTGATGCGGTCAAGATTCCGGGGATTGAGAATAAACAGATGTCTTTGATAAAGGGTGATTCCAACAGTCTTTCCATTGCCGCCGCATCCATCCTGGCAAAGGTAAGGCGTGACAGAATGATGGTGGAATACGACAGAATCTATCCCGGCTATGGATTTGAATCCAACAAAGGCTACGGCACTGCTTCCCACTATCAGGGGATACGGGAGCAGGGCATTACACCTATCCATAGAAAGACTTTTCTGAAGACCATTCATTAGGTTATAAAGTGTTGACAAGCAGTCACAGGATAGATGAGTAAGAGCGTATTAAAAGAGGTCGCAAATGCGGCCTCTTTTTTATGTTAAAAAATGCGTTTGTATATTAAAACCCACTCGAAGGTGGGCTTTGAGCATTTATTAATAAAAAAACTAATTATATATTGTTTTACTTATTATATCGCCACAAATTGAGGTTTCCACATAGTCGGAGCCATTGGATATATCCGCTGTCCTATATCCGGATTCAAGAAATGCCTTGACCGCATTTTCTATGTCATCAGCTTCTTTTGAAAGGCCAAGGGTATATCTAAGCATCATTGCTACTGAAAGAATCATGGCAATGGGGTTGGCTTTTCCCGTCCCTGCAATATCCGGCGCAGAGCCGTGAACAGGTTCATACATGCCGAAGTTTCCATCAGCCAAGCTTGCCGAGGGGAGCATGCCTATGGATCCCGTAATCTGGCTTGCTTCGTCTGAAAGAATGTCCCCAAACATATTGGATGTAAGAAGTACATCAAAATGTGCGGGATTCCTTACAAGCTGCATTGCGGCATTGTCCACATACATATGATCCAAAGCCACTTCGGGGTATTCCTTGGCAATCTCCGTAACGGTTTTTCTCCAAAGGCGTGAACTATCCAAGACATTTGCCTTATCAACGCTGGTTACACGTTTATTTCTCTTCATGGCCATGTCAAAGGCGGTCCTTGCAATTCTTTCTATTTCAGGCAGGCTATAGACTTCAACGTCGTAGGCCAGAAGAGGACTTTTTCCATCCGGATAATTTAATCCCAATGCTTCGTTAGCTTCTTTGGAATCCTGGCTGTAGGTAATGGTATTATGCTTTCCGAAATATATTCCCCCCGTAAGCTCCCTGACTATAAGAATGTCCAAGCCATCATTTATCAGCTCGCTTTTAAGAGGGGAGGCATTCTTTAATTCAGAGAAGATTGTGGCAGGTCTAAGATTGGCATAGAGTCCCAGCTCCTTTCTTAGACTTAGCAAAGCCTTTTCAGGTCTGTTTTCTCCCGGTTGGTCGTCCCATTCAGGACCGCCTACAGCAGCAAGGAGAACTGCGTCTGAGTATTTGCACTCCTTCAAGGTTTCCTCCGGTAGGCAGTTACCGGTCTCATCAATAGCTGCGCCACCTGCCAAAAGTAGGGGAGTATCAAAACTGTGGCCGTATTTCTCGGCCACAGCATTCAAAACATTTATTCCTTCATCCATTACCTCGGGACCTATATGATCTCCGGGTATACATGCAATCTTATAATTCATCTTAACCTCAAAACTATTTAATGCTATTAAGCAATCCGCCCTTGTTGATTATATTCTTAATAAACTCAGGGAAGGGCAGCGCCTGATATGTTTCCTTTTTTGTCTTATTGTTGATAACGCCCGTGGAGAAATCAACCTCAACCTTATCACCATCGTCTATTCTCTCGCTTGCTTCCGCACATTC
>CAJOQI010000140.1 GCA_905236895.1 uncultured Peptostreptococcaceae bacterium
CATGCATAGCGCCAAAGGTTTGGAATTCCCCGTGGTGTTCATGCCGGGCATGGAGGATGGCCTCTTTCCGGGACATAGAAGTTTTGATGATAGAGAGAAGATGGAGGAGGAGAGAAGGCTTTGCTATGTGGGAATGACCAGAGCAAAGGCTAGACTGATTCTCAGCAGCTCTTCCGTAAGAACCCTCTACGGAAGAACCGACTATACCAGGGAGTCCCAGTTCCTGAGGGAATTGGATTCCAGCCTGCTGGAGGGGGATAGGGTTTACGAAAGAAGAGACCCTTATCTTGGTCGAGACACTTCCTACGGCGGACCCAAGATTTCAACGGGATCAATGGATGGCTTTGCCATGGATAATTTGGCTGGGTATAGACCCTTTGATATTTCCACTGCAAAGCAAGAAACCAAGAGAGCCGCCAAGCTGGAGACGGACTTCGCAGTAGGAGACAAGGTATCCCACCCCAAATTCGGCGAAGGTATAGTCAGGGAAGTTACGGAAAGCGCCGTGGTTGTGGAATTCGAAGAAGAGGGAAGAAAGAAGATGGCCAAGGGCGTTGCGCCATTAACAAAGATTAAGTGAAGGTGAAAAGATGTCTGATATCAAAGCCTTAATGAAGGAAAAAATCCAAGTGCTGGACAAGGCCGCCAAGGCCTATTATGTGGACGGCGTTGAGATTATGAGCAATCTTGAATATGATGCTCTCTATGATGAGCTGGTTAAGCTGGAAGAAGAGAGCGGCATCGTCTTGGCAGGAAGTCCAACCCACCGAGTAGGATACGAGGTTCTGTCTGAGCTGCCCAAGGAGAGGCATCCGGCCAAAATGCTATCCTTGGACAAGACCAAGGATAGAGAGGCTCTTGCCACCTGGCTTGGAGACCAAAAAGGAATTCTCTCCTGGAAGCTGGACGGCCTCACCATAGTTCTGACATATCGAGGAGGAAAACTGGTTAAGGCCGTAAGCCGTGGAAACGGTGAAGTTGGCGAGGTTGTAACCTCCAATGCCAGAACCTTTATAAACCTGCCCCTTAAGATCGCTTTTAAGGGAGAACTGGTTTTAAGAGGTGAGGCGGTAATTTCATATAAGGATTTTGAATATATAAACGAGATGATTCCCGAGGCGGATGCCAAGTATAAGAACCCAAGGAATCTCTGTTCCGGTTCCGTTAGACAGCTGGACAGCAGTGTGACTGCGGAAAGAAGGGTAAGGCTCTATGGGTTTTCCATTGTTTCAGCAGATGGTCTTGAAGGGGAAATCCTTGATTTCGAAAACAGCAGGCTTAAGCAGATGGAATGGCTGGAGAGTCAGGGCTTTGATGTGGTTGAGAGAAGAGTTGTTACGGCGAAAACCGTGGTTAATGCGGTGGATGAGTTCGAAGAATTGGTTGAAAACAATCCTCTTCCTTCCGACGGCTTGGTGCTTATCCTGGACGATATTGCCTATAGTCAGTCCCTTGGAACCACTGCGAAATTCCCCAGGGATTCCATAGCCTTCAAATGGCGGGACCAGCTGGCTGAGACGGTTTTAAGAGAGGTGGAGTGGAGCGCATCAAGGACGGGCTTAATTAACCCCGTTGCGATCTTTGACCCCGTGGAGCTGGAGGGAACCACCGTAAGCAGGGCATCTCTTCACAATGTTAGCATAGCAAGAGAACTTAAACTGGGATTGGGTGATACCATTGAGGTCTATAAGGCCAATATGATTATTCCTCAGGTGGCAAGAAACCTGACGGGAAGCGACAGTTTGGAAATTCCTGCTCTTTGTCCCGTATGCGGCGGACCTACGGAGATTCATAGGGATAATGAGGTGGAGACCCTCTACTGCCCCAATCAGGGCTGCCCCGCAAAGCAGATAAAGAGCTTTACCCATTTTGTATCAAGAGATGCCATGGATATTGAAGGTCTATCTGAGATGACCATTGAAAAGCTGGTTTCCATGGGATTCATCAAAGAGCCTGCGGATCTCTTTGATTTGGAAAGATACAGGGGAGAAATCGTGAGGATGGAAGGCTTCGGTGACAAGTCCTTCGCCAATCTTCAGGAAGCCCTGGAAAAGGCTAGACATATTAGTCCCGACAGACTTCTCTATGCCCTTGGAATCACGGGAATAGGAAGCGCCAATGCCAAGGTAATCGCAAAGGCCTGCAAGAACGATTGGAATAAGATGATGAACCTTGATATTCAGGAGCTTACTTCCATTGAGGGAATCGGTAATGTAATGGCCAAGGCCTATAGGGACTATTTCAACGATCCGGAGAAGCAGAGGATAGTTGGGGACCTGATGGAAAAACTGGATATCGACCAAAGCTACGAAGAAGGAGCTACCTTTATGGATGGTCTGACCTTTGTTATTACCGGTAGCCTCAATCACTTTGGAAACAGAGATGAGCTAAAATCTCTTCTTGAGGCCGCAGGAGCAAAGGTGGCAGGTTCCGTCAGCGCCAAAACTTCCTATCTCATCAATAACGACGTGACCTCAGGATCAGGAAAGAATAAGAAGGCCAAGGAACTGGGCATCCCTATCGTGGATGAGGAGAAGGTTCTTGGCTGGCTTGAAAAGAAAGCAGTAGAATAGCCGTAAGATTGACAGTTTAAGGGCAAATTCATATAATATTAAGGTACGAAATTGCCCTTTAATAGCTTCGTATGGCATGGTTTGGGTCCTGCGCAATGAGATGCCGCGAACCTTGTCAGGTCCGGAAGGAAGCAGCAATAAGTGGAAGTTCCCATGTGCCGCAGATAAGCCTTCACTAGGGTTGTACGGAGCTATTAAGGGGCAGTTTTATAAGAAAAATGGGCATTGGCCCTCATGGAGGAACCATGTATCAGGCTCTATACCGAGTAGAAAGACCGGAAACCTTTGATGGTGTTCTGGGACAAGAGCATATTGTCAGGGTACTGAAAAACCAGATAATGGCGGGGACAACCAGCCACGCCTATTTGTTTACGGGAACCCGTGGAACGGGAAAGACCACTTTGGCAAGAATACTGGCCAAAGGGGTTAACTGTACGGGCTCCGGTGAAAAACCCTGTGGAGAGTGCGAAAATTGCAGAGCGATAAAAGAGGGAACCTTTATGGACGTTATAGAAATCGACGCCGCCTCCAATAACGGCGTTGACAGCGTGAGAGAACTGAGGGAAAGCGTCAATTATCCACCTTCAGTGGGCGCCCAAAAGGTCTATATTATCGATGAGGTTCACATGCTTTCCAATGCGGCATTCAACGCCCTTCTTAAGACATTGGAAGAGCCACCGGAAAGCGTAATCTTCATTCTGGCTACAACGGACCCCCAGAAGCTTCCTCAGACAATTCTGTCTCGCTGTATGAGATTTGATTTCAAGCGGGTCCCCGATTCTTTGATAGCAAAGGATATGGTAAGAATCTGCGGAAATAGGGGAATAGAAATAACAGATGGAGCTCTCAGGCTTTTGGCAGCCAACGCAGACGGGTCCGTCCGTGACGGCTTAAGCCTTTTGGACCAGTGCCTGGCAGGTTCTCTGGGAAAGATCGACAGAGAAGATGTGCTGGACTGCCTGGGAACAATCTCCGACGATTTCTATATTAGGCTTACGGAGGACGTGCTCCAAAGAGATACGGCAGGGGCTCTTATGGCTCTTGACGAGGTCCTGAGAGAAGGTAAGGACGTGCGCCAACTCCTGGCAGATTGGTTGGCCCACTATAGGTCCCTCCTCATAAGCAAATTCGTGAAAGACCCGGCGGACCTTCTGAACGTCTCCGCGGAAAACGCATCAAAGCTCATAACCCAGGGAAGAAGAACGGACCTGGGAGATATAAATAACGGCATCAAAACCATTGCAAGAACCATGAATGATGCCAAATATTCCACCCAGCCCAGAACACTGATGGAGCTGGCCATAGTAACTCTCTCGGCAGGCCTGGGTGAAGAACCTACGGGAAACCCCATGATGAGGAGTCAGAGGGCAATCAGGAACGATAGGCCGCAGGTTGCAACCTGGCCACAGCAGATGCCTTCGCAAGAAGTGAAGACTGCTGTTCAAACTGAAGTTTCAGCTGAACCACCAGCAGAACCAACTGCTCCTGCTCCCACAATGGAGACCCCGGCCCCTACTGTGGAGGCCCAAGCTCCTACTTCCAGGGAGCCTGAAGTGAAATCAACTCCGGAAGTAGAGTTATCCCCGGAGGAGGGAGGTTTTGTTCAGGAGGAGAAGATAAACCGGCCAAGTGAATCTGAGACGGGGAATTTGGACGGCACATATCTGGACAATCTTTGGGAGGATATGTGGAATGTATTGGGTGATGACATAGGAAGCCTCTATATGGCCAGATACAATTCGGGACTGTCTGACCTTGGAGAAACTGAGTTCAAGGTTTTGGCAGGAAATGCCGTCATCAAGGTTTTAATCGAGGACGAAAAAGCCAAGATTAGTCAGGTTATGTCCCAACTTGTGGGAAGACCGCTAAAGATGAATGTTAAGCTTATGGACGAGCCGGAGGAGGAAGAGGATCTTCTGGGAGTTGATCCCCAGGATATAGCTGCTCAGCTGGCACAGAAATTCAATATTAATCCGAAGAACGAGGAATAGAAATACAGGAGGAAAACCATGGGAAAAGGAATGAAGGCAGGAAAGAAGCCCAAACAGAGATCCGGAAGCTTTGGCGGTGGCGGCGGCAATATGCAGAAGCAGATTGCTCAGGCCCAGGCAATGCAGAGAGAAATAGAAAAGATTCAAGCAGAACTTGAAGAGAAGGAATTCACTGCAACAGCAGGTGGCGGAGCAATTTCCGTAACCGCAAACGGCAAGAAAGAAATCACCGCTCTTCAGATCGACAAGGAAGTTGTGGATCCGGATGATGTGGAGATGCTTCAGGACCTTATCATGGCAGCGGTAAATGAAGTAATGCGCCAGATTGAAGAGGCTTCCGAAAACGAGATGAGCAAGGTTACAGGTGGCCTTGGTGGCTTTGGTTTTTAATCCAGGGGAAAGAGCATGAAGCAATATCCCAGACCACTTGGAAAACTAATCAATTCATTGGCAAGACTTCCGGGAATCGGCGACAAGACCGCCCAGAGGTTGGCTTTTCACGTGCTTTCCCTTCCTAATGATGAGGTGCAGCTTTTGGCTGAATCCATTTTGGAGGCGAAGGAGTCTTTAACATATTGCTCCGTCTGCGGAAATCTGACGGACAAGGACCCCTGCGAGATTTGTAGCGACCCCAGCAGAAGCAAAGAGGTTATCTGTGTGGTTGAAAGCCCAAGAAATGTTTTGGCAATGGAGAGAATAAGGGAGTATAAGGGTCAGTATCACGTGCTGAACGGAGCCATTTCTCCCATGGAAGGAATCGGTCCCGAAGACATCAATCTTAAGTCTTTGATTGTGAGGCTTCAGGAAAACGACATTCAAGAAGTGATTCTGGCAACAAACCCCAATATCGAGGGTGAGGCCACGGCCATGTATATCGCACGTCTTGTTAAGCCTTCCGGCATCAAAGTTAGTCGTATAGCCAGCGGACTTCCGGTGGGCGGAGACCTTGAGTATACGGATGCGGAGACTTTGATCAAAGCCATGGAAGGAAGAAGGGAATTATAGAAGAAATGCCGCGTAGCCGGGAAGAAAAGCCTGGCTGTGCGGTTTTTTATATCTTTGGAAAAAGGGTGAAGTATGATTGGATTAAGAAAGAGACTTTTGGCTTTGTTGATGGTGCTTCTGGTGCCGCTGCTTTTCGTGGGCTGCGGTGTAAAGGTTAAGCCGGCAGATGAGAAGGGGGAAGAGCAGGCTGAGGAAGCAATTGGAGCCAAAGGAAGTGTTGGCCCTAAAGGGCATAAAAGAGGAGGATTATCAAAGCATAATAATCAAAATGGTTGAGGACTACTATATTACTTCCTATGGCAAAGAAAATGCGGATTATCTATTGCCTGTGGAGTGGAAGGATGTAATAAACAATGTGCCCTTTATAGGGCCTGAAGGGAAGCTCTATACCTCAGTTACCGTCGACTCCATTGAGGTTACAACCTCTCTCATCATGAATATAACCGATGGTAATAGGGAAACTCCCTGGATTGACAAGTTGGCGGAGGAAACGAGGAAGACTGCGGTGAACGGAATCTCCATAGAGGAAGCTCAGTTGGTAGGTGGAGAAGAGGGCAAGGAGAACCAGGGAGAGAGCCAAAAAGAGCTTTCGGATGAAGAGATTTTTGCCCTTTTTGAGGGTAACTATGTATTCGCTTCTGGAGCAGGAGGCTGGACCACCACCATGACGATTAATTCGGATGGGTCCTTTGAAGGACTGTTCCATGACAGCAACGCTATAGTTGGTGAACCTTATGACAAAGAATTCCCTGATGCAAAAGGAGAGATGTATATTTCTGAGTTCAAGGGCAGCTTGGAAATAGTGGAAAAAGTGGATGAACACGTATGGGCCGTCCTGGTGAAGGATGTAACCTTAACATATCAGATAGATGAAGCTTGGTCGGAAGGAGAAATCGTATATATTCCAACGGAACCTTATGGTATCGAGGATAACAGCATATACTATCTGATAGAACCGGGCGGAGACAAGAAGTATTTCGATAAGGATATGGCAGGAACTTTTCTGTATGGGGTTACGGGTATTACCCTGGATAGTATTGATGTAGCTCCAACCTACTTATTTGTTAATGAAGAGGGACTTCTTTTTGCCAAAAGTCAGTGGTAGAATCCATTTCGCAGGTCAAGGTAAAGAACCAATACAGATGAATCAATAAAGAAACAGTATCGAAAAGGAAGCCGGAAAGGGGAGCCTTTTTTTCTGTACTAATTTATCGCATTAAAGTGTTGACAAATATCGCTATGCTGGTATACTTGTATACACAAATACAGAAGCGGCGATGTTTCGGTATAACTATATCGCCACAGCAACAGAGAAATGCACCTAAAGAAAGGATAGATAAATGATAGAGATTAATAAAAAAACCAATCTCCTGGAACAGCCCAGCTATAATTATTCCCTCCAAGATGTGGAAGAGCCCAATCTATATAGGGAAATATACAGCTATGAGGAGGTTCCCAAGCTGATATTCAACCACAGAAGGGTGCCCATGAATATGCCTGAGGATATCTGGATTACGGATACTTCTTTCAGAGACGGTCAGCAGTCCATGGCTCCATACACTCCGGAGCAGATAGCTCATCTGTATAAGCTGATGTCCAAGCTTGGCGGACCTTACGGCATTATCAAGCAAAGCGAATTCTTTGTTTATTCCGAGAATGACAGAAAGGCCATCGAGCTTTGCCGAGAGATGGATCTGAAGTTCCCGGAGATTACCTGTTGGATCAGAGCCAGCAAGGAGGACTTCCGCCTGGTCAAGAATCTGGGCATCAAAGAAACGGGAATCCTGGTTTCCTGCAGCGACTACCATATCTTTAAGAAGATGGGGAAGACCAGAAGGGAAGCGGTGGACTTCTATCTTGAGACCATTCGGGATGCCTTTGATGCGGGAGTAATTCCACGCTGCCATCTGGAGGACATAACCAGGGCGGACTTCTACGGATTCGTTGTTCCCTTTGTTAACGAAATTCAGAAGGTATCGGAGGAAGCGGGGGTTGCCATTAAAATCAGAGCCTGCGATACCATGGGCTACGGAGTTCCGTATTCCGGAGCAGCTCTTCCAAGAAGCGTGGCGGGAATCATCTACGGCCTGCAGCACTATTCGAGAGTTCCCTCTGAATGCCTTGAATGGCACGGCCATAACGATTTCTATAAGGGAGTTGCAAACGCTTCCTGCGCATGGCTTTACGGAGCATCCGCGGTAAATACATCTCTCCTGGGAATCGGCGAGAGAACAGGAAACGTTCCCCTTGAAGCCATGGTAATGGAATATGCGTCCCTAAGAGGAAGTTTGGACGGAATGGACCCCACGGTGATCACGGAAATCGCAAGATACTTTGAGGACGAGATTGGATACAAGATTCCCGATAATACACCCTTTGTTGGAGAGAATTTCAATATTACCAGAGCGGGAATTCACGCTGACGGCATGATGAAGGATAGAGAAATCTACAATATCTTCGACACGGAAAAGATTCTCAATAGAGAGCCGGGGGTAACCGTGAGCAAAACCAGCGGTGCAGCGGGAATCGCCTATTGGATCAACCAGCACTTCCGTCTGAAGGAAGGGGAGAAGATAGACAAGAACAGTCCCCTGGTTTCCAAGATGAAGGAATGGGTTGATGAAATGTATGTGGACGGCCGTACCACGGCACTGTCCAGCTCAGAATTGGAAGATAAGTATTACGAACTGCTTGAGGAGGAGAAATAGAAATGAAGATAGAATACAAGCCAAAGTCCCTGGCAGATCAGGTATACGAGAGATTGGAAGAAAATATTCTAAACGGGATTTACGCCCAAGGGGATATTCTTACGGAGAAACAGCTGGCTGCGGAGTTGGGGGTTTCAAGAACCCCCGTTAGAGAGGCCCTTTCCCGCTTGGAATTCGACAGACTGGTAAAGGAAACTCCGTCAGGATCAGAGGTCAGAGGAATCACTCACGATGATGTTAAAGACCTCTATAGCATTAAGGAACGACTTGAGGGAGTGGCAGCAAAGGAGGCGGCCAAGAACAGAACGGAAGAAGATCTCCTTGCCCTTAAGGATGTGGTTGACCAGCAGATTTTCTTTGCCGGCCGTGGAGATACGGAAAAGGTAAGAAATCTGGATACGGAATTTCATGACATTATTTACAGGGCTTGTGGGTCGGTAACCTATGAGACAATTCTTTCCGGTGTTCACCATAAGCTGAAGAAGTACAGAAGAAATTCTCTCAGGGAGAAGAATAGAATCTACGAATCGGTAGATGAACATGAAGCAATCTATAAAGCCATCGAAAAGAAAGATGGAAAAGAAGCGGAAAAGCTGATGATCAAGCATATTGTAAACGCATACGAAAGCGTAGTTGCATCGGAAAAAGAATAGAAGAGAGGATTCGCCAGATAGAAATGCTTAGAGCAGGCGGACTACTGCCATATATTACAGGTTTGAATTAGCTAGGAGAATAACGATGGATTATAAGAATTATATTGATGAAGCATGTGCTAACTTCAGGGTACTTCTTGAAGGCCAGCTGAATAGACAACTCAAGATGGAAGTTGCAGAGGGAAAGAAGGATTTTGCTTCCCTGGATAAGATCGTAATCGGAGTTGCGGGGGGAGACGGAATCGGTCCCGTAATTACAGATGAAGCGGTTAAGGTTTTAAGTGCTCTTGCAAAAGATGAGTTGGACGCAGGCAAGATCGAGATTAAAAAGATCGATGGCCTTACCCTTGAGAACAGAGAAAAATGTGGGGCGGCAGTTCCTGCAGATGTAATGGATGAAATCAAAAAATGTGACGTGCTGCTTAAAGGCCCCACCACCACCCCCAAGGGAGGAACCATGGGAAGCGCCAATGTTACTCTTAGAAAAGAGCTGGATCTCTTTGCCAATGTAAGACCGGTAAAGGTTCCGGATCTTGGAATCGACTGGACCTTCTTCAGAGAGAATACGGAAGGTGAATATGCTCTTGGAGAAAAGGGAATAACAATCCCCGGCAAGCTTGCCATGGATTTCAAGGTAACCACCCAGAGCGGAACTGAGAGAATCGCCAGAGCTGCCTTTGATTATGCCAAGGCAAACGGTAAGGACAAAGTTGTTATCGGAACCAAGGCCAATGTTATTAAGAAAACCGACGGAAGCTTTTCCGAAATCTGCCACAAGGTGGCTGAAAATTATCCGGGAATTGCTGCCGATGATTATTATGCCGATATATTGGCGGCCAATCTGATTAAGCCTGCAGTAAGAAGCAGTTATCAGGTTTTCGTTCTTCCAAATCTCTATGGCGACATCATCACCGATGAAGCGGCGGAAATCCAAGGAGGAGTCGGAACAGCAGGAAGTGCCAATCTTGGTGACCAATATGCCATGTTTGAAGCCATCCACGGATCAGGCCTCAGAATGGTTGCAGAGGGAAGAGCGGCCTATGCGGATCCCTCCAGCATGATTAAGGCAACGGAGATGATGCTTAGGCATATCGGATTAACGGATAAGGCGGATAAGCTTGATAATGCTCTGCTGGAGTGCCAGAGCGAGGCGACAATTAAGATTACAGGCCGTGATGACGGAGCCACATGTTCAGAGTATGCGGATTACGTATTGAGTAAGGTGGAGTTGTAGGGGTTATGTAGATTATCTCGACTCATTGACACCAGAGCCTTCCTAATATATAATAACTACGGTCTTTAAAGCGATACAGAGATGTCGGCAAGATCGTTATAGATAAAGAAATGCCTTATTGGGCCTATGCTTTCATGTATGACAACCTTGCCTTAGTGCAAGGTTTTTGTTTTGGATAGGGAGGAAAGATGTCTGATCTTAAAGCAAAATTGATAATCCCAAATGCCATGAGTGAAGAGGATAGGGTTACTGTCCTTCAAACAGCCTCACTCTTTCTGTCGGAGGATGAGTATCAGCAGCTCAACACTCCCGACCACGCTATATTTCCCGGTTTTACTGATGTGCACGTGCACTTCAGAGAGCCGGGTTTTTCATATAAGGAAACTATTCTTTCCGGATCAAAGTCCGCAGCAGCCGGCGGCTATACGGACGTATGCACCATGCCAAATCTAAGTCCCGTATCCGACAGCCTTGAACATCTTAGGCTTCAGCAGGACATCATAGATAGAGATGCTGTAATCGGTGTTCATCCCTACGGGGCAATCACCATTGGTGAGCTGGGGAGGGAGCTGGTGAACATGGAGGCCATGGCGCCATATATCATCGCCTTTTCCGACGACGGCAAAGGGGTCCAAGATAGAGGGATAATGAGAGAAGCCATGGGAAGAGCAAAGGCTTTAAACAAACTTATCGTTGCTCACTGCGAGGACGAGACCCTGCTTACCGGGGGATGTATTCATGAAGGGGAATATGCCAAAGCCCACGGTCATCGCGGAATCTCCTCCGAAAGTGAGTGGAAGCAGGTGGAGAGAGACGTGGAGCTGGCAGGAGAAACAGGATGTTCCTATCACGTTTGCCACGTATCCACCAAGGAAAGCGTGGAGATAATCAGAGAAGCACAGAAGAGCGGCGTAGATGTAACGGGAGAGACCGCCCCACATTACCTAATCCTGACGGATATGGATCTCCGGGAAGATGGCCGCTTCAAGATGAATCCGCCTATCAGAAGCAAAGCTGATAGAGAGGCTTTGATAGAAGGGATAAACGACGGAACCTTGGGAATGCTCATTACGGATCACGCACCTCACAGCCCGGAAGAAAAGTCCAAGGGTCTTGCGGGAAGCCCCTTCGGAATCGTGGGACTTGAAACCGCATTTCCCCTGGTCTATACCTACCTGATTGAAAAGGGCATAGTCACAATGGATAGAGCGATTGAGGATTTGACGGTTGCTCCGAGAAAAAGATTCGGGCTGCCCACTAATAAGGATTTCACCATCTTTAATATAAAAGATGAATATGAAATAAACCCTGAAGAATTCAAAACCAAGGGAAGGGCAACGCCTTTCGCGGGATGGCAGGTAAAAGGAAGATGTATGATGACCGTGAGAAACGGTGAAGCAGTATATAGAAGATAGTGGAGGTAAGAAGGTGCCAAAGAGAACTGATATTAAGAAAATAATGATTATAGGATCGGGCCCAATCGTTATTGGGCAGGCAGCGGAGTTCGATTATGCGGGAACCCAGGCTTGTCTGGCCTTGAAGGAAGAGGGTTACGAGGTGGTGCTGGTTAATTCCAACCCCGCAACCATAATGACGGATACGTCCATTGCGGACAAAGTATATATGGAACCTCTTACATTGGAGTATGTAGCAAGAATTCTCCGCTATGAAAGGCCCGATGCCATCGTTCCGGGAATCGGCGGGCAGACGGGGCTTAACCTGGCTATGCAGTTGGAAAAGAAGGGAATCCTTAAGGAATGCGGCACCAAGCTTCTTGGAACCAGCAGCGAAAGCATCGAAAGAGCCGAGGACAGGGAACTGTTTAAGGAACTTTGTCAGGAAATCGGCGAACCTACCATACCTTCCGAAATCACATATAACATAAAAGAAGCCAAGGAGGCAGCCAAGGCAATAGGCTATCCCGTGGTTTTAAGACCTGCCTTTACTCTCGGTGGAACCGGCGGCGGCTTTGCTTATGATGAAGCGGAGCTGGAGGAAATCGGAGTAAACGCCTTTAAGCTTTCTCCGGTTCATCAGGTTCTGATTGAGAAGAGCGTAAAGGGCTATAAGGAAATAGAGTTTGAGGTTATGAGGGACGGCACCGACCACGCCATCACCATCTGCGGAATGGAAAATGTGGATCCGGTGGGAGTTCATACGGGAGACTCCATCGTGGTTGCTCCAATCCTTTCCTTAAACGACCACGACCTTAAGATGCTCAACGACTCAGCTCTTAAAATTATCAAAGCATTGAAAATCGAGGGAGGCTGCAATGTTCAGTTTGCCCTTAATCCGGAGAGCAGTGAATACTATTTAATCGAAGTAAATCCCAGGGTATCTCGCTCTTCAGCTCTGGCATCAAAGGCCAGCGGATATCCAATCGCAAGAGTAACCGCAAAGATTGCGGTTGGCATGGCCCTTGAAGACATTGAGGTTGCCGGTGGAACCGCGGCTTTGGAACCGTCCTTGGATTATGTGGTTGCGAAATTCCCAAGATTTCCCTTTGATAAATTCACCTCCGCGCCCAACACTCTTGGAACCCAGATGAAGGCAACGGGAGAGGTTATGGGAATCGGCTCCAATCTGACAGAGTGTTTCCTTAAGTCCGTAAGGTCACTGGAAACAGGAGTTTGCCATCTTCATATGGAGAAGTTTGATGGCCATAGCGTGGAGGAACTGAAGAAATATATAGAAGAGTTTAGGGACGACAATATCTTTGCAATCACCGAACTGATGAGAAGGGGAATAACCGTTGAAGAGATTCATGAAATCACGGGAATAACCGACGTCTTCTTAAATGCCGTTTCTTCAATCGTTGAAATGGAAAATATCTTAAAAGCCAAGGTAAACGATGTTAAAGCACTTCAGGGAGCCAAGATTATGGGATTTTCCGACGAATACATCGCCAAGCTTTGGAATTTGACTGATATAGAGGTTTTCGAAAGAAGAAAATCCAAGGGGATTACTCCTGTGTTTAGAATGGTTGATACACTTCACACGGGTAAATATATCGCTTATCTCTATTCCTCCTATACGGGAGAGAATCAGTCCAAGCTGACAGACAGAAAGAAGATTCTGGTTCTTGGTGCCGGCCCAATCAGAATTGGACAAGGGGTAGAATTCGACTACTCCACGGTCCACGCAGTTCAGACCATCAAAGAAGCGGGCTATGAAGCAATTATCATAAACAACAATCCGGAAACGGTTTCAACCGACTATACCGTTGCTGATAAGCTTTATTTTGAGCCTCTTACTCCCGAGGATGTAATGAATATCGTTGAGTTTGAGAAACCCGACGGAGTAATTGCAACACTGGGTGGACAGACCGCCATCAATTTGGCTCAGCCGCTCCTGGATAGAGGAGTTAAGCTTATTGGTACCGACTGCGCTGCAATAGAGAGAGCAGAGAACAGAGATAGCTTTGAGAAGGTGCTGGAAGAATTGGAAATACCACAGCCAAAGGGAAAGGCCGTAACCAATATAGAGGATGGAATTGCCGCAGCGGCGGAGGTTGGGTACCCTGTGTTGGTAAGACCAAGCTTTGTTCTTGGAGGACGCGCAATGCAGATTGTGGCTGGCGAGGAGCAGCTTAGACATTATCTGAAAACAGCTGTTGAAATCGATCAGGATAAACCGGTTTTGGTTGATAAATATATCCAGGGTAAAGAGGTTGAAGTGGATGCCATCTGCGATGGCAGGGATGTATTCATTCCGGGCATTATGGAGCTGGTAGAGAGAACGGGAATCCATTCCGGCGACTCCATAAGTGTTTATCCTGCCTTCAGCATTTCCGATAAAGTGAAGGGAACCATTCTTCAGTATGCAAAGAAACTGGGCCTTGGAATCGGAATCAAAGGCCTCTACAATATTCAGTTCATCGTGGACGAAAATGAAGATGTTTATGTAATCGAGGTAAATCCACGGTCCTCAAGAACTGTGCCCTTCCTGTCAAAGTCCACCGGCTATAGCCTGGCAGATATCGCAACTCAAGTGATCCTTGGAAGCACATTGAAGGAGCAGGGAATCTTTGATGTTTATCCCGACGAGAAGAAACGCCATTATGTAAAGGTGCCTGTTTTCTCCTTCAACAAAATCCGCGGGCTGGACGCATACCTGTCTCCCGAGATGAAGTCCACGGGAGAGGCAATCGGCTACGACGACAAGCTGAACAGAGCACTGTATAAGGCTCTCCAGGCATCGGGAATGCACCTCCAAAACTACGGAACAGTCTTCTGCACCATCGCAGATAAGGATAAGGCTGAGGCTCTGCCACTGATTCGTCGCTTCTACAATCTTGGATTTAATATTGAGGCCACGGAAGGAACCGCAAACTTCCTGAAGGAAAACGGAATCAGAACCAGAACCCTTAGCAAAATCAGCGACGGAAGCTATGCAATACTGGATTCCATCAGACAGGGACATATTTCATATATCCTGAATACCAAGGACATTGGCTCCGACTCCCAGGAAAGCGACGGTCATCTAATCCGTCAATGTGCCGCAGAGAATAATGCAACCATATTTACTTCCTTGGATACGGTAAACGTGCTCTTGGATGTACTTGAAGAAACAACCTTGTCCATTTCAACTATTGATGCTTAGGTCGAGATAAATGAGAGAAGAAAAATTAAGAGTTAAAACTAATATAGAAATTGCACCTATGGTTTATCGCATGGTTCTTGAGATAACTGTTTACGGGAAGACCTTTGGTGCTGGTGGTGCTGCAAAAGAAGAGCTGCGACCGGGGCAATTTGTTGAACTGCAGTTGGAAGGGCGCTACTTAAGACGGCCCATATCTATTTGCGATGCATCGGAAAATGAACTTACCTTGGTTTATAAAACCGTGGGAAAGGGAACGGAGCAGATGAGCCTCATCGAAGAAGGTGAAATAATCCATGTGCTTCTTCCCTTGGGAAACGGCTATGATTTGGATTTGGCCGGTGAATCGCCACTTTTAATTGGTGGTGGAGTAGGTGTGCCCCCGCTTTATTATTTGGCAAAGGAACTTGTGAGAAAAGGAATCACCCCAAAGGTGATTCTTGGATTCAATAAGGCGTCGGAAGTTTTTTTAACCGAGGAGTTTCTTTCCCTTGGCTGCGAAGTGATTTTAACAACCGTGGACGGAAGTGAATACCCCTATGAATATCTTGGGGGACTTGCCCAAACAGAGGGCTTTTCCCATGGGAATAATAAGAAAACGGAGGGTTTTCCCACTAATGATGGGGCAAAGGATGAAAAAATGATTTTTACCACTGGGAAAATCAAACAAATAAAAGGTTTCCCCACGGATGCTATGAAGGAAATAGAATACAGCTATGTTTATACCTGTGGACCGCTTCCTATGTTGAAAGCTGTCTTTGCTCAACTGAACTTAGATGGAAAGTCTGGGCAGTTCAGCTTGGAAGAAAGAATGGGCTGCGGATTTGGGGCATGCATGGGTTGCAGCATCGAAGTATTTGATGTCTCGGGAAAAAACATCGAGGATTTGAGCAAGGGCAATTACTCGGCGGAAGGAACTGAAATGGATTCGGATATTACACCTGCAGTTTCTTGTGCAATGGTTTCAAAGAGAGTGTGCAAAGACGGACCCGTCTTCAGAAAGGAGGAACTGCCATGGTAGATAAGAGATTGGCGGTAAATCTGTGTGGAATAGAATTGGATAATCCAATTATTCCTGCCAGCGGAACCTTC
>CAJOQI010000141.1 GCA_905236895.1 uncultured Peptostreptococcaceae bacterium
AGCTTTGAGACAATCACCTTCCTTTCCCAAAAGGTGGATGAGCTATCCTTAAATACGGTGCTCACCATAGATGGAAGCGACAAGAAAATTTCGGAAACCATAGTCCAGAGCACCAAGAAGGGTGACCAAAAGATTCTTTCCTTCGACTCCATGCAGTCAATTACCAAGAAGGATGTGGGTGAGGGGAAAACATATCTTTCTATAATGGAAAAGAATTTGGAAATCCTAAAAGAAGCGCTCAAATAAAATAACTTAAATGGCTTGAGATAATTTGAGATAGATGGTGTGTAATAATGGCTTTGATAACCGTTGAGAATCTAACCTTGGGATACGAATCTCAGACAATAGTGGATAATCTTAACTTCACTGTTAATGCAGGGGATTATCTTTGCATAGTTGGAGAAAACGGATCGGGCAAGACCACCCTTATGAAGACTTTGCTGGGACTTAGGGAGCCTATGGGGGGCACCATCAAAGAAGGGGACGGCCTTAAGAAAAATGAAATCGGTTATCTTCCCCAGCAGACTGTTGTCCAAAAGGACTTCCCTGCATCAGTGAGGGAAATCGTTCTCTCCGGATGTCAGGGGAGGCAGGGGCTGAAACCCTTCTACAGCAAAGAGGACAAAAAGCTGGCGGAAGAGAATATGGAAAAAATGGGACTTACCAAGCTGGCGGACCGTTGCTATCGCAATCTCTCCGGGGGACAGCAACAAAGAGTTCTTCTTGCCAGGGCTCTTTGTTCCACCAGTAAGGTTCTGCTGTTGGATGAGCCGGTATCCGGTCTTGATCCCAAGGTGACACAGGAAATGTACGACCTTATAAGGGACCTTAACAAAGACGGGGTTACAATCATAATGATTTCCCACGATATTGAAGCGGCGGTAAAATACGCGGATCATATTTTAAGCATAGGAGAAGAGAATTTCTTCGGCACAAAGGAAGAATATCTTGAGAGGGATGAGGAAAAGTTCCTCTTGATGAAGAAGGGAGGAAGCGATCAATGATAGAAAAACTGTTCATGTATCTTCAATATCCCTTCGTTCAATATGCTCTTATTGTTGGGGTTTTGGTTGCTCTCTGTTCATCCCTTTTGGGGGTGACCTTGGTTCTTAAGAGATTCTCTTTCATAGGAGATGGCCTCTCTCACGTGGCCTTTGGTGCCATTTCCATTGCTGCGGTAATGAACCTGACCAACGAAATGCTCTTGGTTCTTCCAATAACCATAGTGAGCGCCATCCTTCTTCTTAAGACGGGGCAGAATGCCAAAATCAAAGGAGATGCTGCGGTGGCAATGATTTCCGTGGGCGCCTTGGCCTTCGGTTATCTTATAATGAATATCTTTTCCACATCATCCAATCTTTCGGGGGACGTTTGCGTAACTCTTTTCGGTTCCACATCCATAATGACCCTTACGGTTAAGGAGGTATGGCTTTGCATAGTTCTTTCCATTGCGGTGGTGGTGATTTTCATTTTGTTCTATAACAAAATTTTCGCCGTTACCTTTGATGAGGATTTTGCAAGGGCAACAGGAACCAGAGCTGAAGCATATAATCTTCTCATTGCGGTGGTAATTGCCATAATAATCGTTCTGGCCATGAATCTGGTGGGATCCCTATTGATTTCTGCCCTGGTGATTTTCCCTGCATTATCAGCAATGAGAATCTACGACAATTTCAAGAGCGTAACCATTTTTTCCGCAATCCTTTCGGTTATCTGCGCCTTGACTGGACTTATAATCGCAATTCTGGCAGGAACTCCCGTAGGATCAACAATTGTTGCGGTGGATGTGGTGGCATTCGGAATATGTTATATTATCGGTGCGTTAAAGAGTAAAGGGGCTATAGCATGAAGAAGAAAGTGAGATTAGGTTTAGCCATTGCTTTGTTTGGTCTTCTGATTCTTTCGGCTTGTGGAAATACGGAGGAGTCCGGAGATATGTCCGGCGGAAAGGCTGAACCCATAGCGGAAGTGGATGATCAGGCAAGAGATGAGGACCCGGGAGACGGGGATGAATTGGAGGAAGAATATGATGAATCTGCGTTGGGGTCTTCCATAGTCGTGAAGAGGGGAAATATGTCTATATCAGTTTGAAGGATACCCAAATTGAAGAATTATATGGGGGCAAAATGAGTAATAAGGTGGATTATAAAGAAGAAGCCAAGTGGTGGGCCAAGGCAGGAGCCTTTGCTCTTGGTGCGACCATATTCATTAACGGCGCAGTAGTGGTAAATGCCAAGGTTCCTTCATCATCCATGGAGAATACCTTGGTGCCGGGAGACAGATTCTTTGCCAACCGACTGGCATATAAAACCGAGAATCCGAAGCGCTTTGATGTTATCGTATTCAAATATCCGGATGACGAAAGCAAACTTTTCATTAAGCGCATCATTGGCCTTCCGGGAGAGAAGGTAGAGGTGGTGGATGGCAAGGTCTATATAGACGGCAGCGACTTTCCCCTTGAGGAAAGCTATATCAAAGAACCCATGGAAGGCTCCTTTGGACCCTATGAAGTGCCGGAGGACTGCTATTTCGTAATGGGGGACAACAGAAACAATTCCAACGACTCCAGGATGTGGGAGAATTCCTCTGTTCATAGAGATAAGATAGTCGGAAAGGGTCTTATTATCTATTGGCCGCCAAGCCATGCAGGTACCATTGATTAGCCGTGGCGCTCTGAACAGAGGAAAACCATAGGAATAAAGTGAGCGGAATAATAATAGGCCTCGCAAGTAGCGAGGCCTTAACTATGGGCTGCGATTATCTCCTTTCGGGGATGACTTCCAACCAATATCCGTCCGGGTCTTGGATGAAATAGATTCCCATATCCGGATTCTCAAAACAGATGCAGCCCATCTCTTCGTGGAGCTTGTGAGCTGCCTCAAAGTCATCGGTGCGGAAGGCCAGATGGAATTCCTCTTCTCCGATATCGTATTTGTCGGGGTGTTCACGAAGCCAGGTAAGCTCCAGCTCGAACTCCGATTCTTCGTTTCCGATATAGACGATTATGAAAGAGCCGTCGGCTGCTTCCTTCCTGCGCTTTTCCGTTAAACCAAGAGCCTTTTCGTAAAAGGCTAGGGATGTATTCAGGTCTTGCACGTTGTAGTTTTCATGAATCATCTTCAACTTCATTTTTCCATTTCCTTTCATGACTGATTAATTACAATCGTGGTGCCCGTAAGTCTTAGCAAATCAATTATACACCATACAATGTTGCGGAGATAGGGTTATGCGATTATCTGTGCCTTTGGAAAAAAGAGGCTAAAGGCACGGTAAATAAGGCGATAAATCTTTAAAAGGTGCGACGAGGCGCACTTTTTTTGACCTGAAAAACACAAAAAGGTTATAATTATTGTAACTGGTTTAGTAAGCCTATTAAGAAAGGAGGCCAAATGAAGAAAATATTAGTAGTATTACTAAGTGTATTGCTTGTGCTCGCCATTGCTGCTTGCGGTGGTCAGAAACCTGCTCCCGCAGATAACGGTGGAGCCGCTGAAGAAGCAGCTGAAGAAGTAGAAGCACTATACACACCCGGAACCTATAAAGGAACCGGTGCTGGTTTTGGCGGTGATGTTGAGTTAGAGGTTACAGTTTCTGAAAATGCAATCGAAAAGATTGAGATTGTAAGTGATTCTGAAACTGCAGGTCGTGCGGAAACAGATAAGGCTAAAGAGGATGTTATTAAGAACATCATAGAAGCAGGTTCTGCTGAAGTAGACGACGTAACAGGCGCTACAATGACAAGCGATGCAATTCAGGCAGCTGTAACTATGGCACTTGCTCAAGCAACCGGAGAAGCAACGGAGCCAGCAGCTGCAGCTGAAGAAGCAGCAACAGAAGAAGCTGGAACAATGTTCACAGCCGGAACCTATGAACAGACAGTAAGTGGCCGTAATGGCAAGATGACAGTGGAAGTTGTGCTGGGAGAAGACAAGATTGAAGCCGTCAATGTTAAGGAACATCAGGAGACAGAAACTGTTGCCAGTGTTGCTCTTGAAAGAATTCCCAGCAAGATTGTTGAACTGCAGACAACCAATATTGATACTGTAACCGGTGCAACTGTTACCAGTAACGCTATCATTTATGCAGTTAAGCAGGCAGTAAGCGAAGCCGGTGGCGATCAGGCAGCATTGGATGCTATAGATGGTAAAGCTAAGCCACAGGAAACTGTTGAAAAGACCGCTGATGTTATCGTTGTTGGTGGTGGCGGAGCCGGTATGGCCAGTGCTCTTGCTGCAGCTGATGGTGGAGCATCTGTTATCTTGATTGAAAAGACATCAATGCTCGGCGGTAACACAGTTGTTTGCGGTGGTGCAATGAATGCCGCAGATACTGAGTGGGCTGCTCAATTTGATCCTGTAGCAGGCGAAGATACTACATTGGAACAGTATGCAGCTATTGATGTTGCTACACTTCCTGAAGAATATCAGGCTGACTTCTTGACATTAAAGGCACAGATTGAGGAGTATTTGGCTGGTGATAGATCCAAGCACTTTGATTCTGTAGAACTTCACAAATTCCAGACAATGTACCATGGTCTGCGTCAAGACCTTAAGGGCGAAACCGTTTATGGTAACTACGACCTGGTTAGCGTATTAACCGAAAAGGCTATGGAAGCCATTGACTGGTTAGGCGAAAAGGGAATCCAGTGGGATAATTCCAAGGTAACCCAGCCTACAGGAGCTATGTGGCGTAGAGGCCATAACACTTCAATGATTAAGGGTACTGAATACGTTGTTGCGCTTGAGCCTGTTATTGCAGCAGCCGGCGAAATAATGTATGAGACAGCAGGTAAGGAACTGATTATTGAAGACGGCAGAGTTGTTGGCGTTAAGGCTGAGCAGGCTGACGGAACAGAAGTTATCTTACATGCAAATAAGGCAGTTATACTTGCTTGCGGCGGTTTTGGTAACAACATTGAAATGTGTCAGGAATACAATACCTATTGGGCTGAAATTCCAGATGATATGAAAACTACCAATGCCAGCGGTCAAACCGGTGATGGTATCACCATGGGTCTCCAGGCAGGTGCTGCTTTAACAGGAATGAACTTCATCCAGTTGATGCATGTTTCCGATCCGGTATCCGGCGACCTGTTCACAGGACTCATTCCTCAGCAGTCAGCTAACTACATCATGTTTAACCAGGAAGGTAAGCGTTTCGTAGCTGAGACTTCACCTCGTGATACTATTGCTCAGGCTGCAATTGATAATGGTGGTTTATTCTTCCTGATTGCTGACATCGACATTGCTGAAGAAGCTAGATGGCTCTCAGATTGGGAAGTTGAAGTTGAAAATGGCCGTGCTTATAAGGCAGATACTCTTGAAGAATTGGGTAAATTGATGGGCTATGATGATGCAACTATCGCAACCTTCGTTGAAGAAGTTGAAAAATTCAATAGCTATGTTGATGACGCTAACGATCCTGACTTCAATAGAACTGCATTCGATCAGAAGATTGACAACGGTCCATTCTTCGCTACACCGCGTAAACCGGCTATCCACCACACA
>CAJOQI010000142.1 GCA_905236895.1 uncultured Peptostreptococcaceae bacterium
AGATGAAGGGCAATATGGGTATCGGCGCCATTTCCGACTACGAACCCCAGCCCTTGACTCTCCGTTCCCACCACGGCACCTTTGCCATTTCTACCGTGGGAAAAATAAACAATAGAGATGCCCTGGCTAACAATATTCTTTCCGGCACCTCCCAGTTTACGGAGATGAGCGGCGGAGAGATTAACAATACTGAGCTGGTGGCCGCTTTGATTAACCAGAAGGACAATCTGGTCGAAGGAATAAAGCATGCCCAGGAACTGATAGATGGCTCCATCAGCATTATTATCATGACCCCCAAGGGCATTTACTGTGCAAGAGACAAACTGGGAAGAACTCCTCTGGTTATCGGAAAGAAGGCCGAGGGCTTCTGTGCCAGTTTTGAATCCTTTGCTTATATCAATATCGGCTATACGGACTATAAATTCTTGGGCCCCGGTGAAATCGTGGTTATGACATCCGACGAAGTAATAACCCTGGCGGAGCCGGGAAAGGATATGAAGGTCTGCGCCTTTCTTTGGGTCTACTACGGTTATCCCGCCTCCTCCTACGAAGGCATTTCCGTGGAAGGAATGCGCCATCGCTGCGGAAGTAATATGGCTAAGCGGGACACACTTCCCCCTGAAGAGATCGATATAGTTGCAGGTGTTCCCGATTCCGGTATCGCCCACGCCATCGGTTACTCCAACGGAGCAAAGCTTCCCTATTCAAGACCCTTTGTTAAATACACCCCTACCTGGCCCAGGTCCTTTATGCCAACCATGCAGTCCAAGAGGGATTTAATCGCCAAGATGAAATTGATTCCCGTACCCGAACTTATTCGTGATCAAAGGATTCTTTTAATAGACGACTCTATCGTCAGAGGAACTCAGCTTAGGGAGACGGTGGACTTTCTCTATGTTAACGGAGCAAAGGAGGTTCACGCCCGCCCCGCCTGTCCGCCTATTCTCTTCGGATGTAAATATATCGGTTTCTCCCGTTCAACCTCGGAGATGGAGCTTCTGGCTCGCCAGATAATCGATAAGCTGGAAGACCACCATGTTGAAGGAGAGGAGCTGGAACCCTATATGGACCCCGAATCGCCTCAGTACGAAAGTATGGTTGAAGAAATAAGAAAACAGCAGGGTTTTACAACCCTGCGTTACAACCGTTTGGACGATATGTTGGATGCGGTAGGTCTTCCCAAGGAAAACCTCTGCACCTATTGCTGGAACGGAAAAGAATAGAAACTTAACCGCGCAATTCTGCACCAATTAGTCATCCGCATCAAGGGCCTCAAGGCCCTTTTTTGCTTCCGGCCTGGAATCTCCGTGCATTACCTTAACCATGGTTAGGATGGCCGCTGCAGCAAAGATAGCCGCATATGGGAAAAGAACCGTCATTCCCAGCTTATCCATAAGGAAACCGGAAAGAACCGGCGTGGCCACCTGGGCCGCCATGGAAGCGGTATAATAATATCCCGTATATCTTCCCACGTCGGCGACGGAACACATCTCAACTACCATGGGGAAGGAATTAACATTGATTGTGGCCCAGCCTATTCCCGCAAGGGCAAATAGTGCATTCATCACCACGGTGGGACTATTGGCTCTCATAAGGGCCGCCGCGCCAAAGGCTCCCGCCAACATTACAACGCCTGCTATTATGGTTTTCTTTCTTCCAACCTTTGATGCAATAATACCAACAGGCAGGTAAGAAATGATGGCCGCAACCTGAGCGATAATAAGGGTCAGATTATAGTCCTTGTGAAGAATGGTGCTGGCATAGACGGAGTATTTGGAAGTCACCGCATTATATCCCATAAACCAAAGGATGATTGAAAGCAGTATGAATATGAGAGACTTCTTCTCTTCCGGACTAAGCTTTCTCCTCTCCCCACCAGCCTCTTCATCCTCCTCTTCCTCATTGGATATGCCAAGTCTCAAACTCTCTTCATGCATCTCCTGAACGAATTGAGGCTCCTTAACCTTCCAAAGGAAGATAAGGAGAGAAACTATCATGATAGCCGCAATTACTGCGAAATACCCCATATAGCTCATCATGGAATTCTTTACGCTGCTGGTGGCGAAAACAATTCCAAGAGCAAGCACTATTATTCCTCCCGCGGATCCCATAAGATTGATTACCGCATTGGCCTTGGACCTTAGTGGCTTCATGGTCACATCAGGCATCAAAGCCACCGCAGGGGACCTAAAGGTGGACATGGCCACCAGGGTAATCATAAGGAGGATAAAGAATCCTATCAACGTTCCCCTATGACCATTGCTTATTCCTTGAATCACCCACTGTCTTGCGGGCACCACATAATTGGTATAGTCAGGATTGGTTATGGTCTTTCCGTTTTCATCCTGAATGGTACTCTTTATTTCCTTAAACTCCTCCAGGGTGAATTTTTCCGTAAGAGAGAATTTCTCTCCCTCGGGAGTCATCAGTTCTTCGTTCTTTGCCGCATCCCCGTAGATGGCCGTAAGGGCTGCCGGGTCGTCAACGGCGGAATACTTTTCTATATTCTTAAGCTGAACTGCATCAACAAAGGAAAGACCTATAAAGGCTATTGCAGCAAGAATTGTTCCGAAGAGAATGAAGGGAGTTCTCCTTCCCCTTTTGCTCTTACATCTATCGGATATGGCCCCGAAGAGAGGCAACATGAAAAGAGCCAAAACATTATCCAGGGCCATAATGGCACCGGAAAGGGTTTGTGACATTCCGAATTTATTGGTTAGAATCATTGGAATGGTATTGTCGTAGGCCTGCCAGAAAGCGCAGATTAAGAAAAAAGCGAAACCCACAAAAATGGTTCTTTTATAATTCAGCTTCATAGAAATCCTCCATCAACACCTCTGATTATACCATATTCTCCCTCTGCCAAAGGCCCAATCTTGCCTTAAGTCCTCCGGTGATGTTAGAATGATTTCATGAAAAAGATTACTATTGCAGCTTCTGCTTTGGCGGGAGTTACGGCCATTACGGCTGCAGGACTCTATGCCATTGCTCCGGGCATTTACGATCCCCATTTGGCAAAGCCCTTTAACAGAAGATATTTCGCCCACCGAGGTCTTTATACGGAAGACAAGACCATTCCGGAAAACTCTTTGGCTGCCTTCAAAAGAGCAACAGATGCAGGCTATGGAATGGAGCTGGACGTTCAGCTTTCCAAGGATGGATCCCTTGTTATCTATCACGACGACAATCTAAGAAGAATCTTCAATATAGACAAGCGGATAAACGAATTAACCTTGGAAGAGCTTAAGGAGCTTAGGCTCTACGGAACAGAAGAAAGCTTCCCCACCCTACAGGAAGTTCTGGAGGTGGTTAATGGCAGGGTTCCTTTGATCGTGGAATTAAAGCCTGCCACGGGGAAGAAACGCATTGAGCTTTGCCAAAAGACCCTGGATGCCCTTAAGGAATACAAAGAAAGAACCGGCGGGGACTATTGTGTCGAAAGCTTTGATCCCTTTATAGTTAAATGGTTTAAGAAAAATGCACCGGATATCTATCGGGGACAGCTTACCATGGCCTGGGACTCCTACGATTCCAAGATTCCATATCTTATGAGAAAGGCCATGAGTCTATGCCTCTTCAATTTTGCGGGCAGGCCTCATTTTATCGCCTACGACCGCTGCAATGTTCCTGCCATTCTGGGCTATACCAAAAAGCTGGGTGCACAAAGCGTAGCTTGGACAAGTAAAAACCCCGAGGACTGCCCCGGGGCCGATACCATCATATTCGAGTTCTATGAACCACCACAGGGGTTTTAACAAACCCCTATTTTTTATTGCTATATCTCCAGATGCCTTGAGTCTCTGCGGCTTTGATCAGCTCATCCCTGAATTTGGGATGGGCGATTGATATTAGCATCTCCGCTCTTTCCCAGGTACTTCTTCCGGTCAGATTTACTCCACCATATTCCGTTACTATGAAATAAGCTTGGCTTCTGGGATCCGTTACTATATCCCCTGTGAAATAAGGTCTGATATTGGAATGGATTTCTCCCTTCTTATCCGTATAAGTGGAATTCAGGCAGATAAAGGCCTTTCCTCCCCTTGCCATGGCAGCACCGGTGAGATAGTCCAGCTGGCCGCCGGTTCCGCTGATCTGACGGAAGCCTGCGCTTTCCGCATTGATCTGACCATAGAGATCCACGGACAAGCAGTTATTAATTGAAACCATATTCTCCAACTGTGCAATATGCTCAGGAGCGTTTACATAGGAGAGTGGCGCAATCATAACCTCCGGATTCTTATGAACCCATTTATAGAGATCGTCTGATCCGAAGACGATTCCCGTCAGACCCTTACCCGGGAATATTCTCTTTCTCTTATTCGTAATTTTGCCCGCCTTATAGAGTTCATAATAGGCGTCGGAACAAAGCTCCGTATGCATGGATAGGTCCTGAATGTCGGACTCCGCGATTTCTTTGCCTATTACATTGGGCATGGTTCCGATACCAAGCTGAAGGGCGGAACCATCTTTAATATGGGGCAGGATGAATTCCGCAATGGCCTTATCCTCCTCCGTTGCTTCCCCTATTGGGAATTGTGGAAGATCCGGATGTTCGCCCTCCACAATATAGTCAACCTGAGAAATGTGGATCGACTCATCAAAGGCTCCGTAAATATGGGGTAGTTTGTCATTTACTTCAAGGATAACTACGTCAGCCTTATCCAGAATGCCCTTTGCTATTCCCGTGGCACAGGATAGATTGAAATATCCGTGCTCGTCCATGGGAGGAACGGCCATCATGGCCACATTGACGGTTAGAAATACCCTATAGTATTCCGTACAGTCCCTGAAGACCATGGGGATATAATTGCAAAGTCCCCTGTCGCTAAGCTTCCTCTCATAGCTGGAAACATGCCAGCTGTTATAGCAGAAATGCTCTCTGGTTTCATCGCACTCCGCCACCTGAATGGGTCCAAAGATCAGATTGCCGCGGATCTTTACATCCTCCAATTCATCCCTTCTCTTTGCCAAAGCTTCGTCCAGCAAAGAAGGGAAGCAAACATTGGTTGTATAGTCCACCCAATCACCGCTCTTAACGATCTTAACCGCTTCATCAGGTGTGCGAAGCTTTTCGGCGTACATAGTTCCTATATTCATTTACTCCACCTCTGTCATGCCGGCCTTAAGGGCCTCAAGATTTAGATCAAGGAATTTCTCTTTAACATTGTCTCGAACTATTTTTTCCCAATCTATATCCGTAAGGCCCATGGCTTTAACCAGGGCACCCAGGAGGATAACATTGGCTGCCTTCACATTTCCCAGATCGGCAGCTTTTTGGGATGCGTCGATTGCTATTACCTTCTTTGCCGTTCTCTCTATTTCCGGAAGAATCTCCTCAGGATATTTCTCCGCACCTGTAAGAACGGTCATGGAAGGAATTCTTTCCCTATTCACCACTGCAATTCCATCAGCATTTAGGTATTCCAGATTTCTCAGCGCTTCCATCTCTTCAAAGGCAACCACTATATCCGCAGTACCCTTCTCCACCACGGGAGAGAAGACCTTGTCCCTGCTATATCTAACCTGGGAAACCACGTCTCCGCCCCTTTGGCTCATGCCGTGGATTTCGCTCATCTTTACGTCGTATCCCGCTTCCATCAATCCGATGGTAAGCATCTTTGCTGCGAGGATGGTTCCCTGACCGCCGACTCCCGCCAGCAGAATGTTTTTAGTTTCGCTCATCTTACATCCTCCTATTTCTTTACTATGGCATTAACCGGACAAACCTGTGTGCAAACGTCGCAGCCTACGCAGTCGCTTTCTTTGATGGAGGCCTTCTTGTTTTCTTCATCAAAGCTAAGAGCCGGACATCCCGTTCCAAGGCAGCGCTTGCATCCGATACATATATCCTGAAGAATTTCGTCCTTGGTCTGGAACAGTTCCGGGAATTCCTCCAGGTCAGCCTGGGAGAATTGCTTAAGAACGCAAGGCCATCTGGTTATGATAACCGAGGGCTCATCCAGGTTCATGAATTCATCCAAAGCATCGTCCACAGCCTTAAGATCGTTGGGATCGATTACCTTGACATGCTTTATTCCGATAGCCTTTACCAGATCCTCTATTACGATTATATCCGTAGGCTCGCCCTTCACGGTGAATCCCGTTCCCGGGTTCTGCTGGTGACCTGTCATTCCGGTGATTCTATTATCCAAAATGATATTGATGGTATTGCTGCCGTTATATATGGTATTAATCAAGGAGTTTATTCCCGTATGGAAGAAGGTTGAGTCTCCAAGAACCGTAACCACCTTGCGATTGACTCCTGCGGCATTAAAGGTCTTCTGGGCTCCGTGACCCACGGAGATAGAGGCTCCCATGCAAACACAACTGTTCATGGCATTGTATGGAGCTCCCGCAGCCAAGGTATAGCAACCGATGTCTCCGGAAATCATAATATCCTTCCTCTTTCCCAAGCGATAGAAGAGTCCTCTATGTGGGCAGCCCGCACAAAGGGTTGGCGGACGACGGATAATCATTTCTTTGTTGTAGTCCAAAGTGGAAAGGCCCTCTCCCTTAAGGGATTTTCTAAGCACGTCAGGAGTCATTTCTCCATAGGGCGGGAATACATCCTTGCCGTGGATGATGGCCTTAAGGCCCAGTCTCTCCACGAATTCTTGGATTATGGGATCATCCTCTTCAATGATATAAACTTCATCAAGATTCTCAGCAAAGCCCTTGATAAAATCCTTTGGCAGCGGATTGGTGAATCCCAGCTTAAGATAGTCCACATCTTCGCCGAAGATTTCCCCGAAAATTTCCTTGGCATACCAGTATGAGGGGCCTGATGCTATGACACCGATTCTCTTTTCCGCAGCACCGCCATTTCTCTCAATAACATTGAAGGAGGACTTTTCCGATTCCTCTTCCAGCGCCTTCTGTCTATCCTCGATCTGAACCCTCAAGACCCTTGCATGGGCGGGAAGGGCCACATATTTTAAGGGGTCAGGCGCCCATTCCTTTATGGGAACCTCCACCCTATCTCCAACCTCAACCAAGGACTTGCTGTGG
Organism: uncultured Peptostreptococcaceae bacterium; assembly: GCA_905236895.1. Classification (GTDB taxonomy): domain Bacteria; phylum Bacillota; class Clostridia; order Peptostreptococcales; family Anaerovoracaceae; genus Eubacterium_B. The sequence continues at coordinate 7,009 of CAJOQI010000142.1, forward strand.
CAAACTCTTGTAACCAAGCGAACCATTACAACCACATTAAGTCTTTCGGAAAGTTCAAAGGCAGCCTTCATCATATCCAAACACTCTTGGCTGTCGGATGGCTCCAGCATTGGAATCTTTCCAAACTTGGCATAGTTTCTATTGTCCTGTTCATTCTGGGAGCTGAACATTCCCGGTTCGTCGGCGGTAACAAGAACCGCTCCTCCGTTTACTCCCATATAAGCAAAGGTCATAAGTGGGTCCGCAGCAACGTTTACACCAACGTGCTTCATAGATGCCATGCTTCTTACTCCTGCCATGGAAGCTCCGATAGCTGACTCCATAGCAACCTTCTCATTGGGTGCCCACTCCGTATAGATTTCATCATAGGTTGACAGATTCTCCAGAATCTCCGTTGAAGGAGTTCCCGGATAGGCTGCAGCGTGCCTTACGCCCGCTTCCCAAGCACCTCTTGCGATGGCTTCATCGCCGGTTAATAGTAGTTTCATAGTATATCTCCGTTTTCTTTATTAGTTTTTCGGGACGATTCCCTGTTTTTTCGCTTTTTCTCTTCCTATATCGCATCCTGCATTGGCCAGCAAACAGTTGTGGGAACAAAATCCGCAGTGGTCATCCTTCTTTGTTGCCCTGATTCTCTCCAGATTCTTAATTCTGAATCTATTGGACCTTTCCACAACAAATCCGTGTTTAGCCAGAACGTCGGAAAAGATATAGAGGAAAAGTTCGTGGGCCACCACTATGCAGTCCTCATCCTTTTCTATCAGTTCCTTGGCAAGTTTTTCCGCCCTGGCCTTGGTGTCTCTCCTCTTCTCTGCGGCTCCATTAAGGCTTAACCACCATTTGGTTCTCCCCACCGCCTTCCAAAGCCAGGTTGGTCCTGAGCCGGAATCCTTATAGGCTTTGTTGGGGACCTCGTTGGCCAGTTCAGTCACATGCTGCTCTTTATCGCCAAATAGTAGCCTTGCTGTCTCGTGGGTTCTGGGCAATTCACTTACGTAAAGAGTATAGCCCGTCGCATCCATGGGCTTCACCTCGGTCTTAACCAAGGGAGACTCATCGTAAAGTTTGAGGGCTCCGTTAAAGCCCTCCGCCGTATAGTTCTTTTCCCACTTCATATCCACTTTTCCGTGGCGAATCAATACTATTTTCATAGATATAATGATACCATATAATTCTTTTTCTTGCAGACGAAAACTTTTAATCCATAGGCCTTGGCTTTGTTGTATAATTGAATGGGAGGTGGCCTATGGACAAGAGCATAATCGTAATAGGAATAGCCGGCGGAACCGGTAGTGGAAAAACTACAATTACCCAGGAGATTGTAAAGAATATGGGTGACGACGTTACGGTGCTCACCCACGATATGTATTACAGAGCCCGTCACGATCTGACCTACGAAGAAAGGGTTCTCTTGAATTACGACCATCCCAACGCCTATGAAACGGAGCTCCTTATAGAGGGTCTTCGAGATCTAAAAGAAGGCAAAGAGATTCAATGCCCCGTCTATGACTATTCCATCTACGACCGTACCGACAGATTTACCACCATCAAGCCCTCCCGAGTAATCATTTTGGAAGGCATCCTTATTTTCCACTATGAGCATCTTCGTCCCCTGATGGACATCAAAATCTTCGTGGATGCAGACGCAGACGTTAGAATTCTTCGTCGTATTACAAGGGACGTAAAAGAAAGAGGCCGTAGCCTGGACAGCGTAATCAACCAATATCTGACTACGGTTAAGCCCATGCACGAGGCCTTTGTTGAACCTTCCAAAAGATATGCGGATATAATCATTCCCCAGGGTGGCCAAAACGCCGTGGCCAGGGAGGTTCTCATTCAGAGAATCAAAGCCCATCTAAGAGACTGATCATCTAACTATACAATCTATTCTGATTACACTCCCTTCAAGGGAATATGACGGCCTTATCTCCGAGAGATAGGGCCCTTTTATTGGTCGCTTAATCAGTATTTTCCTGGGGCCCACCTTTATGGCTGAATCAAGGAGCGTCTCTTCATCCCGGGCCGGGGCTTCAAGCCTTTGAAGAAGCTGAAATTTCTTTTTTACCAAGCCGCTTTTTTGTCTCTCCGGAAACATGGGATCAAGGAGGATAATATCCGGGATTTCAACCTCCCCCTTTTTCTTCTCCGCCATTTCCTCCATGGCCTTAATGCTGTCGCCCTCCACCAATTCCATTCGGGAAACAATATGGGTGATTCTCTCGTCCTTCATTCCCCTGTCCAAAGCATCTCTTAAAAGGGCTGCTATTACGAAATTGTATTCGTACATCCTTACCCTAAACCCTGCGGCAGCAATGAGGATTGAATCCTCACCCAATCCCGCAGTGCAATCCAAGGCAAGGGGAAGTTTCTCCTGGTTCTTCTCCAGGCCCTTCTTGGCTGCCTTTACAATAAGCTCTCTGTTGAGGTTCTCTGGCTGAAGTCTTTTTATATTCTTGGTGAAATCGCCCATTAAGCTAATCTCCCCGTCTGTAAGCACCAGGCCTTCTTCCCTCGCCTCAAGCCAGGGAATTTTTTTATTATCTCTTTCGTCATTCATGTTATTCCCTCGCAAAGGCCGGCTATTCCGCCCACTCCTCTGCATAACGAACCGTAGCCATGGCATCCTTGGCATAGTGGTCTGCGCCAATCATGTCCGCGTACTCTTTGTTAAGGACAGCGCCGCTAACCAGAACCTTGGTATTGGGACACTTCTCCCTTAAGAGAGCAACTGTTTCTTGCATGCTCTGAAGAGTGGTGGTCATTAGCGCGCTTAGACCTACCAGCCTTATGTCCTTCTCAATAGCAACCTCCGCTATCTTTTCGGGGGCAACGTCCTTTCCAAGATCGAATACTTGGAAGCCGTAATTATCCAAAAGCACCTTCACGATATTCTTTCCAATATCGTGAATATCTCCCTTAACAGTGGCCACAATAACCTTTCCCTTCTTCTCTTCCTGCCTTTCCGGCATAGCCTGCTTAAGCACATCAAAGGCTCCCTTTGCGGCTTCGGCACTCATAAGAAGCTGGGGAAGAAATATGGTTCCTCCTTCGAAGCCCTGTCCCACATTATCCAAGGCGGGTATTAAATCCTCGTTTATTATGTCCAGCGGGTCCCTCTTTTCAAGTTGGGCAAGGGCCGCCTCTCTGGCGCTTTTTTCAAGGCCCCTTTCAACGCTATCCATAAGGGTCTTGGTTTCCCGGGCGGGTCCCGGGTCATTCTTTTCCTTCTCTTTCTTGGTCGAAGGAATAGGTGCACCCACGGTTGCGGTAGCCTGCTCCTTCTTTATCCTGTCCAATTCTCCGTAGCGCTGAATATACTCTCCACAATTCTCATCGTATCCCAATAAAGCAAGAGAGGATCTATAGGCATCCATCATTGCATCGTTACCCGGGTTTATGATTGCAAGGGTAAGTCCGCTTAGCAGTGCCATGGAGAAGAAATTGGAATTGATATACTCTCTCAAAGGCAAACCGAAGGAAACATTGGAAACACCAAGAATGGTATTTCCGCCTAATTCTTCCTTCACCGCTCTAACGGTATCCAAGGTCGTCTTTGCAGCTTCAGGGTCGGAAGATATGGTAAGGGTCAACCCGTCAATTACCACATCCTTCTTGGGGATTCCGTATTTCTCCGCAGAGGCATAAATCTTCTTTGCTATTTCTATTCTGCCTTCCACCCTTTCCGGGATTCCCTCTTCATCCAAGGTAAGGCCCACAACCACTCCACCATATTTGGCAACCAAGGGAAGAACCGCAGCCAGGCTTTCTTCTTTTCCCGTAACGGAATTAACCAAGGCCTTTCCGTTGTATATGCGCAGCCCCTTCTCCAGGGCCTCCGGACTTGCGGTGTCCAGTTGAAGGGGCAAAGCCGTTACGGCCTGCAATTCCTTAACCACCTTGGTCATCATCAAAGACTCATCTATTTCAGGCATTCCCACATTCACGTCAAGAATATGGGCTCCCGCATCTTCCTGCTTGATACCTTCTCCCAGAATATATGACATATCCTCGGTCTTAAGGGCTTCCTTTAATTTTTTCTTTCCCGTGGGATTAATTCTCTCCCCTATTATCTTGGGGGTTCCGCCTATTTCCACCGCCTGAGCGAATGAAGTAACATAGGCTTTTTCCTTTGCCGTCGCCGGCTTAAAGGGAAGCCCCTTGCATTTCTCTATGGTCATTCTAATGTGATCGGGAGTGGTTCCGCAGCATCCCCCAAGAACCTGAACACCCAGTCCTGCGATTTCCTTCATCACCTCGGAGAACTCATCCGGGCCCACATCAAAAACCGTCTTCCCTTCGTCCACTCTTGGAAGACCTGCGTTGGGCGTAACTATGATGGGGATGGACGCCTCTTCAACGAACTCCCTGATCAACGGCAACATTTCCTTTGGACCCAAGCTGCAATTGGTTCCAAGGGCATCCACCCTTAAGCCTTCAAGAAGGGCCACCGTTGACTTTACCGTCCCCCCGGTTAACAATTTTCCCTTCTCATCAAAGGTAACCGTGGCAAATATGGGAAGATGGCAATTCTCCTTCGCTCCAAGAACGGCAGCCTTTAGTTCATAGCTATCGCTCATGGTCTCTATTATTACAAGATCCGCTCCGGCCTCAGCTCCTATGCGGGCCACCTCTCCGAAAATGGAAACTGCTTCTTCAAAATCCAAATCCCCCAAGGGTTTAAGAAGCTTTCCCGTAGGCCCAAGATCAAGAGCTATATAGGCATCTTCTCTCCCCCCTTCCTTTCTCGCCTCAATGGCAAGCTCTACTCCCGCTCTGACTATTTCTTCAAGATTATCGGGGTATTTAATCCTATTTGCACCAAAGCTATTAACGGTAATGCAGTTAACCCCCGCATCCAAATATCCCCTGTAAAGCTTGATTATATTTTCCGGATTGGTAAGATTCCAGCTTTCGGGAAGTTCACCGCTTTTAAGGCCCATGGCCTGAAGAAGGGTTCCTGCCCCTCCGTCAAAGAAGATCCATTCTTTATTAAGTTTCTCTCTTATATCTTTCATTCTATTATCCTTCTCTAAAGGTGCAGTCCTTCTTATTGCAGGTGCTGCAGTCCTTCTTTTTTCCGCTGTGTGGTTTTCTATCTTCTTCCGCTTCCCCCTCTGCGTCCATGGGTCTTACTCCGATTATGGCGGTAACAGATTTGCTGGGAGACATGAGCATGCTGTCGGTCAAGCTTATGCCCACATGCTTTGATAGATTTAGGAGCCTGAAAAGATTCTCTTGGTTTTCCAAAGTGAAGTCCCCATAGCCTGGGGAGAATCTGGGCCTTAGGGCCATGCCCTCTCTGCACTCCAATCTCCTTATCTCTTCGTTTATATAGTCGCAGTATTCCTCCACATAGGCCGCTCCAACAGCCTGGAAGATGGTGGCCTTTGTCATATCGGAGACGGAAGCTCTGGCAATCAATCTGTCTATTCCTATTCCTATGGTTGCACCCATAAGATAGACGTATTCACAGCCATTAAGATTCTTTCCCAAATCTTCGCTTACGATCTCAATATCTCCAATTAAAAAAGTGTCATGGGAAGAGAAGGACAGAGGAAACTTTTCATAGAGCCCTCTTAATTCCGACACTTCCACCACCTCTTCGACGCAGGAATCAATCTTCTTTGCTATTTCTTCCTCCGGGGCACTTCCCCTATAGCCAAGATATCGATAGATTTCTTTGGTATTTATTTTTATATCAACATCTCTTCCTGTAACCATATGCCAACAACCCGTTTTTATTTAAGAATTTCCGACATGTTATCCATTATACCCGCAACTATCTCCGGCTTATTCATGGAATAGACATGGATATGGGTTACTCCGTTTGCTATCAAATCTATGATTTGCTCCGCAGCGTAAATCACTCCCGCCTGCTTCATCTTATTGGGGTCATAACCAAATTTATCCACCATGAGTCGGAATCTCTGGGGGATGGTCGCTCCGGAAAGCTTAACGCTTCTTGCCACCTGCTTGGCATTTGTTATGGGCATAATGCCTGCCAGCACCGGAACCTCTATTCCCGCTTCTCTGATTCTGTACATGAAATTATACATGGTGCTATTGTCGAAAAACATTTGGGTAGTCAAGAAATCGCAGCCGGCGTCCACCTTTTCCTTAAGATGCTTGATGTCTTCAGAGTGGCTGTCCGATTCCACGTGGCCTTCAGGATAGCAGGCCCCGCCCAAACAAAAATCCGGAGCCTCTTCTTTTATGGCTCTTACCAAATCCGCCGCATACATATAGTCAAATGTTGTCCTTCCCCCTTCGGGTATATCCCCTCTGAGAGCCATGATATTTTCTATTCCCTCTCTTTGATAGATGGAAATCATCTCATCAAGTTTGGTCTTGTCCATGGAGACGCAGGTAAGGTGAGCAAGGACGGTGGTTCCAAAATCATTCTGGATGCTGGATGCTAATTTTGCTGTATATTCGGATGCTCCCCCTGCGGCCCCATAGGTTACGCTCATAAACTGAGGCTTTAGGGCTGCAATCTCCTCTGACACTTTTTCGATTCCCGCAAGATTGTCCTCCGTCTTTGGGGGAAAGACTTCAAAGGAAAGGGTCACTGGGTTTTCCGCAAGTATTTGACTTATCTTCATTTAATTTACTCCTTTATATTCCAAGCAAAGCATTGTTAAATCGTCAAACTGCTCCGCTTCCAGGACGAATTCATCTACCCTCTTTCTTATGGATGAAAGAACTTTCTCCGGGGTCTCATCCTTGGCTTTGTTGAGGGCGTCAATCATTCTTTCCACACCAAAGAGCTGATTCTCCGAATTGGTTGCCTCGGGAACTCCGTCGGTATAGAGGAATACCTTTGCTCCCGGTTCCAGCTTTATCTCATATTCCTTATAGTCCATGCCATCCATGCCGCCTATAACAAAGCCGTGCTTATCCTTATAGAGTTGGAAGTCTTCTCCCGAATGTTTAATGGCAGGATATTCGTGGCCTGCATTGGCGGCTTTCAAGATTCCCGTTGACAGTTCCAGAATACCCAGCCAAACCGTAACGAACATCTCACCTTTGTTATTGGAGCAGATGCTGGCATTGGTATCTCTTAGGATTTCCGAAGGGCTCTTTCCCATCTTTGCGTTGTTGGCCAGAATAATCTTTGCCGCCATCATAAAGAGGGCCGCAGGAATTCCTTTGCCGGATACATCCGCTATCACCATGCAGAGGTGGTCCTCGTCAATCATGAAGAAGTCGTAAAAATCACCACCCACCTCTTTAGCCGGATCCATGGCTCCGTATATGTCAAAGTCATATCTATCCGGGAAAGCGGGGAATTCGCTGGGAAGCATTCCGCACTGAATCTCCGTGGCCAGGGACAATTCCGTTCCTATTCTCTCACGCTCTGCGGTAATGCTTTCTATATTGTTGATATATTCGTCCATCTCCGTGGACAATTCCATTACGTCCATGGAAAGCTGGCCGATTTCGTTTTTCGTTTTGACTTCGGAAAGTTTCTCCCTTACCTCTTGGCTGTCCTTGGTTTCCTTATAGAGACGAATGTTCTTCTGTACCTCCTTAAGGGGTAGGAGAACAAAGAAGAAAAGCCCCATCAAACAAAGCACCGCCAAGGCTATCTGATGGAAGACCGCAAAGGCTGTTCCCTGCTTGGTTTGAATTGCGGAATTGGCCCTTAAATCCGTCAGATCGTAGGTCAGGCCAATAAGTATATGCTCCTCTCCCAGCTTATCCAGATAGGAGTAATAGTCCATATAATTCCCCGCGTCCGCCAAATGAGAACTGTGTTCTGCAGCACTCCTCATGGCCTCTTCCTGGCTTTCCCCTACGGTGGATTGAACTCCCAAGGTATAGACCTCTTCGTAATTGGTTCCTCTTTTTGCTCCCGGATCCGCTGCACTGAAAAGGAAGAATTGATTCTTAAATCCGTCATCTGTGGATACGCAGAAAAGATAGTCCACATCATAGAGCTGTTTGATTTCGTTTATCCTTGTGATGAGCCAGGAATAGCAGATTTCAGCAAAGGCTTTTTGATCCTCGGGGCTAAGCTTTTCCGCTTCCTCTGAGGTTATGTATTTAATCTGAAGGTCAGGATGTTTCTCATTAAAGGCTTTGGCCTTTTCCTCCGTCTTTGTTCCTGGGCTGAAATCCACATCATATTCTATGTCCATTTCCTCCCAGTTGGCATGCCAATACTTCATCAACCATTCATAGGAAGGATACTCCTTAATGGCCAGCCCCATCTCTTGGGAAATGGTTGCGGCAATGCTCTCCGTCTGTTGCCTTACTTCCGTCTTGGCCATCATTCTCTGGGACAGGAAAGTCAGAAGACCCGTGGACAATATGCTCACAAGAAAGAGCAACGCTACCTGTTTAATTATTCCGACTGTTTTCCCTTTATTTTTCATAATTTAATTATACCCTAAATCTTTCCTCTACCGGTTCTTTATCTGATCATTCCCGCAAGATCTTCAGGTGTAATCCCCCTCATATATTTCCATAAATCCAATTTGGCGATTTCTTCTTCCAAGGTTTCATCCAACTTAAGCCCAACCATCTTTTCTTCCAACTCAGAAATCTCGCCGTCTCCGAAGAAGTCACCGCTGATGCTGATGGCTTTAATCTTGCCCTTGTTTATTTCCATCTGAAGGGACACCAGGCCTCCCTCAAATTTTTCTTCTCTTTTGATGCCATAGGAAGGGAAGTTGCCGTAATTCCACTGCCAGGTTCCGTATTTTTCCTCCGCCAGTTTACTTATTGACTTTTCCTCCTTTGGGGAAATGATATACTCCCTTACCTCTTCACCCTGAAAGACTCTGGCTTTAATTGCCTCCTTGAATTCTTCCATGGTGATTTTTCTTGGAGCGTTTTGATTGATGGTTGTTACTCTGCTCCTTACGGATTTTACGCCTTTTGATTGGTATTTCGCAGGCTTAACCCTTAGGGCCCCTTCCACCTTTTCTATATCTGAATCCAGCATAATGCATCCGTGGTGCATGATGCGGCCGGACTTAACATATTGGGAGTTACCGGAAATCTTTTTCCCTTGGATTGCAAGATCGTTTCTTCCCTGGAGCTCCGCTTCTACCCCCAAATCACCGAGGGCATCAAGAATGGGTTGAACAAAGCTCTTAAAATCGTAGTCCAGTTTCCCCTGGTTTTTGGCGATGAAGGTGAAATTTAGATTTCCCTCATCGTGATAGACGGCGCCACCTCCCGACAGTCTTCTGGCAACTTTGATTGCCTTCTCATCAACGAATTCCCGATTGATTTCTTCTGCAGCATTTTGATTCTTGCCTATTACAATGGTATTGCTATTCTGCCAGAGCATGAAAACATCTTGCTTCTCACCAAGTTCATTGAAAGCATATTCCTCCAAAGCCAGATTATAATATGGGTCCTTGCTTTTGGATTCTATAAAAATCATTTTAACCCTTTCTCTTACGCAATGTCCTTCAAATCGAATTTCTTAACCTTGCTGAAAGCTATGGCATTTATGAGTAGAGCAAAGATTATTTCCAGGCCTACCCATGCCTCTACTCCTGTCTAAGTCATCTCTATAAATTTTATCACAGGTAAGGAACAAAAGAGATGGTTCTTTTTACGCCAATTTAGTTTTCTTGACGATAATTCCGGGATAGTCTACTATATATGTATTATCCGCATCGTCTTCATTTTTGAGGGTTTTCAATGGATTATAGAATCGTCTACGTCAACGCAGAAGCAATATTTGCCATCATGTTTGTTGTCCTATACGTTCTTGAGTGGGTCAACAGAAGAGGTCAGATGCCTAAAAAGCTTACTGCTCTTTACGTGTTCTTTGCCCTTACCATAGTATTGGACAGCACATGGATACTTATTGACGGCAAGCCGGAGCTTCGATCCATAAATATGCTGGTTAACACCTTGTATCTTGCGATTATGGCCTCCATGGGTTTCTTGTGGTTCGCCTATACCCTTGATATGTTCCCTTCAAAAACAATTCTGCGGAAGATTAAGCCCATTCTTGCCATTCCCGTATTGATATATGTCGTATTGGTATTATCTTCCTTTAAGACGGGATGGGTTTTCACCATAGATGAAGGCGGCTCTTATGTGAGGGCCCCTCTTCACGGAATCTCATTCATAATGAATTATATCTTTACCCTAATGGGGTCTTACGTCACCCTGCAATCCCGAAAAGAGGCCCAGCTATTAAGCGACAAGCGTAGACTCTTTGTTGCCGCTCTCTTCCCCGTTCCAATTATCGTATTTACGGTAATACAATTCATGCTCCCTCCCGGACTTCCCGCAATGCAAGGGGGCGTTATGATTTCCCTTCTTCTGATCTATGCTACAAATATGGGATTGCTGGTAACAAGAGATCATTTAACTTCCTTGCCCAATCGCTATTCTTTTGAGCAAGCCCTGGTCAGCGAAATAGAAAATTATAGGGAGGACTCCCACCTATATCTTATGGAGGGGGATATTGATCGATTCAAGATAATAAACGATACCCTGGGGCATCCAATCGGCGACAAGGTTCTGGAGCTTACGGCAAAGGTTTTGCCCGCTGTTTTCAGTTCTTATACGGCACAGATCTTCCGCGTCGGCGGGGATGAGTTTATGATAATCGTAAAATCAGAGAATCCGATTGACGTAGATTCCATCAGAGAAAAAATCAATTACGAATTGAGAGTTAAAGGCGAGCCCTTTGATATCAATTTGGAGATGAGCCTGGGTGCGGTTGAATACTCTTCGGGCACGGATTTTAAGGCCCTTATAGAACAGGTAGATAAAGAGTTATATAATTGCAAAAATCGTAGCCCCTCTATGTAATAAGGCATATAAAAACCGCCTGACTGCTTTTGTACAAGAAGTTGCCTCTTAATCCTACATTTACACTAGCTCTCTCAAAAATTGCTCAATCCATTCCATAGCTTCTCTTGTATCTATACCTAACCAATTACTTTTCCTCGCTCTACCTATGTTGTTCTGATAGGTCCTGTTTCCAAAAATATTATTCACTCTTGTGACTATCTCATCAATTGTGCGCTCTCGCATTTCCGGTTCGTCCAGAATATATCGATGAATGCAATTGACTAGTTTCTCCTTGTCAACTATATCCGAAAGATAATACATATCGAATACATCTTTGTATCGAGTGGAAAGAGGACCAAATCTAAGCAATGACCTAAGTTTTTCTGTAAATATCTGCTCCTTGGAATTAATAAGTAGGCTTGCGCCTTCATCATCCAAGCATACATCAAAGCAATATTCTTCTTGCTCAATGTCCATATTCACATGAACACCTAGATCTATTTTACTCTTTATTGTATTTCCATTGTCATCGGTCAGTTTTATATATACTCTTTTGCCTCTATACTCCTGTTGAGATAATTCTTCAATTTCTCCATCAACTTCTATTTTCAAACCTACGATTACGTTGAGTTTATCAACAAATCTTAGAATAGCTTTATCCTCCAGTGAGTATTTGATGAAGTCGAGGTCGATGTCAACTGTAGCACGCCTAACGTCCTTGGTGATGTCTCTCATTACAACACCGCCCTTGACAGTGACATTTCTATTCAAAGTGCTTTCTGCTATGGCACGAAGAATACTGTCTTGGCAAACTTTTGCTTCTGCATTTGCTCCTTCGTATCCTTCTTCTCGCATCTCAGAAATAAGTTCCGCTAGATTTATCATTATAGAACCTCCAGTTGTAATGTCTCCATAATCATTTCGCTTTTTGGTGAAGCCGCAGCATAGTCCTCTATCTTCCTTATATCTAGGGTAGGAAGTATTCGCCTATAATTCAATATGACTTCTTTGTAATAATCAAATGGAAGCTTTGACTTGTACCTTATAAGTTCCACTAGCATGCGTTCCTTGTCATATATCTTGATTGTATATCCCTGGTAGTCAAGTTCAATGGTGCCATTTGTCAGTATTTCCTTTGGATAGAAGTACTGCTTCACTCTTTTATCCGGAATCTTAGCCGCATCTCTATCTGTTGCAAAATCATACTCAGCAGGTATGACATCCGTTAACCCATGGATATAGAATGCATTTCTCATGGTCACTACGGCTTTAGGGTACTTAAATGACAAAACAGCAAGTTCTGGAACAAACTGCTTCTCAGAGTACACTCCTCTGTCCACACGATAGAGCTTGCCCTCTTCCATCAACTTATTGATATTATATTTTGAACCGAATTTTTCAATACACTCTGCTTGATTGTACATTTTCCTTTTCTCCAAATCATCCGCATTTTATTTATTTTTGCGTATCTTTAAGAAAAGAGTAGCATATGGCTTTTACCGTGTCAATATATCAATTCAACGAAAACTACTATGGAATTTCCACTTTTTCAATGAATAATCCTTGACCTTCGCTAAATAGAATCTTAGTGCTTCTATTATGTACTCTTCTCTTTTAGCCTTGGAAAGGTTGCTTGGCAAATAGGCTTTAATCTTATCAAAACTTATACTTACATGCTCTATCTGGTTTGGCTTTTCCTCTATCAGGATTTCTTCTATTGCTTCACTTGTTAGGCTTGCCTTCATCAAAGAGTTTACGCATCCTTATGGTCTGAGCATGGGTTGGAGTTAACTGCTCTCTATCTAACACCGCATATATATCCTTTTGTTTCTGACCGAGATAAGAAAGTTAAACGTAATTGAACATGTTCTACAAATCCACCTATGTGAACCCGATTTATTCCTACCGTTCCTAACAGATTCTCCTTTGCAAATTGGACAAATTACATGCTTCATAAACTCTTCCTCCAGAAATACTGTTTCTAGGGAAGATATAACACTATTTACCATTGAAATATCAATGCTTTCAAGCTTTTTTATCAACGCTTTTTATCCACCCTATATCTTCTTTTAAAAAAGATAAAAACGCTATAACTCTTGAAATTTCAATCGTTACAACGGTTTTTATCAACGCTTTTTGTCCTATAAGCCGAAAAATTAAAGGTCTCGGGATTTCCGAGACCAGGTTTTAATGCAAGCTCAAACTTGCATTTTAGTGGTGGAGATGAGGAGATTCGGCGGCGCCTGAAACCCAGCAATTGCAATGCTTTGCGGTTTCGGATTCTCGGCAGACCACCAGTCAGACCACCATTTTTGAAAAATCGCTGACGATGCGCTGACCCACGTCCGAAAATCACTGGGGCAAAAGAAAAAGCCCCGGCATAGCCAAGGCTAGATTCTGGTGGAAGTGTTGGGAATCGAACAGGGTATAAAACCTCGTGTTTTCAATAGTTTGCGGTGCCGGTTATTCATTCGGACCACCAAATAGACCACCATCCTCATTTCCCTTAGGATCATCATATACTTCATCCATTAGAGTATCGAACTTAACCATGGAGTCGAAGTTCATTCTGCTAAAGACATCCGCATATGTATCTAATGTAACATGTATATTGGTATGTCCAAGCCACTTCTTGAGCACTACTGCAGGTATCCCTGCTTCGATGCACCTGGTTGCAAATGTATGTCTGAGTGCATGCTGCCCACTATACTCTATATTCGCTTTACCACATATCCTTCTATAGAAGCAATTGACTTGAGATGTGGAAACAATGTCTCCTTTA
>CAJOQI010000143.1 GCA_905236895.1 uncultured Peptostreptococcaceae bacterium
ACTGTAGGAATCGACGCCATCATCAATATGAAGGGATTCCACGGACACTTCGGCCTTGAGAGATTCAAAAACGTGGAAGCATATAATCTGGGATCCCAGGTTCCAAACGAGGAACTAATCGCCAGGGCCAAAGAAGTAGGGGCGGATGCCATTCTGGTTTCTCAGACCGTAACCCAAAAGGATATTCATATTATCAACCTGACCAATATGGTTGAGCTTATGGAAGCCGAGGGGCTGAGGGATAAGATGCTTCTTTGCTGCGGCGGACCCCGTATCTCCCACGAGCTTGCTCAGGAACTGGGATATGATGCAGGCTTCGGTCCTCATACCTATGCGGAGCATGTAATGAGCTATATTGCTACTGAGATCGTGAAGAGGGGATGGCAGAAGAAATAGCACAGCTTAAGAACCCCTAAAAGATTGAAAAATACCATTCCCCTGGTCTTCACCAGGGAAATGTGTTGTCTAAGTGAACATATTGACATGATTATGTGAAATGGTTATAATGTGAGGTGGAATTCTAGCGGTATATCATATATATAGTAAGAATTCCATAAAAGACATCATTATATAGTTTTATTATTTTAGGAGGAAATGGTATGAAGAAATTTACCGCAGGATGCGTAAATGTCATGAGTAAATGGCTTCCAGACGCATTCATCTTCGCTGTAATTCTTACGATTATCGTATTTATTGCAGCAATGCCGGCTGCTGGTGCGGGCCCGCTCCAGATGGCTATGGCATGGGGAGACGGTGTATGGGGACTCCTCGCATTCTCAATGCAGATGGCCCTCGTAGTAGTAACAGGTACAGCCTTTGCTACAGCTCCCATCATCAAGAAAGCTCTTGATGCTATCGCTAAACTTGCAAAGACACCTGCACAGGGTGTTGCACTGGTAGTACTCGTCAGCGGTATCGCTAACTTCCTTAACTGGGGATTTGGACTTATCGTTGGTGCACTGCTCGGACGTGCAGTTGCAAGACAGCTCAGTAACGTTGACTACCGTATGCTGATTGCTGCCGGTTATTCCGGATTCGTAATTTGGCACGCTGGTATGTCCGGTTCCATTCCACTTAACCTGAACACACCCGGTCAGATTGTTGACGGTGCTGTTGCTAACACAGGTGGAGCTGTTACAGAACTGATCCCCACCACAGAGACAATCTTCTCTGTATGGAACCTGATCATGATCGTAGCAGTAGTAGTACTGACAGCAATCCTTTTCGCTGTTGCTCACCCGAAGGCTGAGGACACATTCGTTGTTGATCCTAAGCTCCTCCAGGATGAAGAACGCGAATATCCAAAGCCCGTTACACCTGCTGAGAAGATTGAAAACAGCCCGATTCTTGCTTGGATCATCGGTATCTGTGGTCTCGTATGGATTGTTGTATTCTTCTTCATCAAACAGGACATCAATGGTGTAACCTATGGTAAGGGACTCAATGGTCTTAACCTGAACTCAGTAAACTTCATCTTCCTGATTCTCGGTCTCATTGGACACGGAACACCAATCCGCTACGTCCACGCTGTTATCGACGCAGCAAAGGGTGCTGCTGGCGTTATCCTTCAGTTCCCCTTCTATGCTGGTATTCAGGCAATGATGGTATTCAAGGCTGGTTCCACAGGCACCTCCCTTGCAGCTGTTATCTCTGAGTTCTTCGTAGGTATTTCCAATACCATCACATTCCCGCTCTGGACATTCCTCGCAGCTGGTATCGTAAACTTCTTCGTACCTTCCGGCGGTGGACAGTGGTCCGTACAGGGTCCGATCATGATGCCTGCTGGCCTCGCACTCGGAGTAAAGCCTGCTGTAACAGGTATGGCTATTGCATGGGGTGACCAGTGGACCAACATGATTCAGCCATTCTGGGCTCTGCCTGCACTTGGTGCTGCTGGCCTTGGCGCAAAGGACATCATGGGTTACTGCGTACTTACACTCCTGGTAATGGGTGTTGTAGCTTGCGTAGGATTCCTTGCAATCGGTGCTATGGGAATTTCCGCAATCTAAGTTATTTAGACATAAGCTATTTATGGGACGGTCCTTTCCGGGACCGTCCCTTTCACATTATAAGTAAAAGGGAAAACCAAAATGGATTTAGTAAAAACATTTGCTATTCTTGCAGTGTTCATAGTTCTTGCGGTGGCTAATATCCTGAATATAAGACGCCATCATAAGGAAAAAAAGGAAGCGAAAGAAGAGAAAAAGCGTAGAGGCATCAAACTGGCTCAAAGAGAAAAGCCGGCAGAGAATCCGGAGCCTCAAGACAAAAAAGAAGAAAAAACCGAGGATAATCCTTTTGAGGAGTATTGAAAAGGCATTAAACTTATGTTAAAATAGTAACGCTGGGATTAGTCTTAGGATTAAACCCAGGCGAGGTTAAATTCTTATAGTTTTAGGAAAGGTGATTTAAGTATGGCAATCAACAAAATAATCACTGCAGAAGAAGCCGTAGCTGGCGTTAAGGACGGTATGACCATCATGATCGGTGGCTTCCTGGGAACAGGAACACCGGAGTGCATCATTGATGCTTTGGTGGCTAAGGGAGTTAAGGACCTTACCGTAATCGCTAATGACGGCGGTCTTCCGGTTGGCGCCTATGATGCTAAGACAGCAAGAGGCGTTGGCAAATTGCTCGAAAAGGGCATGATCAAACACATCATTGCTTCCCATGTAGGAATGAATCCGCTTATCGGAGATGGCATGATTGCAGGAACCCTTGAGTGCACATTGGTTCCACAGGGAACACTGGCTGAGAAGATTCGTGCAGCCAACTATGGTCTCGGTGGAGTTCTTACACCTACGGGCGTAAGCACACCGATGGAAGTAGAGAAGGACGAACTTGGAAGAGACAAGCAGGTGCTTGAACTCAACGGAAGAAAGTATCTCCTTGAGATGCCTCTCCATGCAGACTATGCATTCTGCAGAGCTTCCGTAGCCGATACATTTGGTAACTTCTACTGTGCCAAAGCAACCAAGAACTTCAACTATGTAATGGCAGGCGCTGCTGATCACACATTCATCGCAACCGAAAAGTTGGTTCAGGTTGGAGATGTGGATCCTGATATTTGGGATGTTCCCGGCGTAGTAGTAGAAGGAATCGTGGAAGGAGAACCGGTATGGCAGATTTAAAAGAAAGAATTGCAAGAAGATGCGCAAAAGAATTTGAAGATGGCGCATTTGTAAACCTTGGTATTGGTCTTCCTACACAGGTAGCTAACTACCTTCCTGAAGGAGTAACAGTTACACTTCATTCCGAGAACGGATTTGCAGGCCTTGCAGGAATGGCTGAAAAGGGACACGAAGATGTTGATATCATCAACTCCGGTGGTGCATATGTAACCACAGTTCCTTGGGTTAAGTATTTCGATACAGCAACCAGCTTCGGTATGGCAAGAGGTCATCTGGATGCTACAGTTCTCGGAGCTATGGAAGTTGCTGAGAACGGAGACCTGGCTAACTGGATCGTTCCTGGTGCAAAGGTAGCAGGAATGGGCGGAGCTATGGACCTGGTAGCAGGAGCTAAGAAGGTTATCGTAGTAACTCTTCATACACAGAAGGGTGCTCCAAAGATTTTGGAAAAATGCACACTTCCTCTCACAGCTGAGAAGTGCGTAAGCAAGATCATCAGCGAGATGGGCGTTATGGAAGTTACACCGGAAGGAATCGTAGTAACCGAACTTCATCCGGATTTCACAAAGGAAGATATCCAGGCTGCAACAGGCTGCAAGCTGATCTTCTCACCTGACCTGAAGCCAATGGAAGAGGAGTAGGCGATTTCAGCCTCCCCGCTGTTTTCGGAAGCGGGAAATAATAACCTCAAATAAAAAAGGACTTTTGGGAGTGTCGTAAAGGTGCGTTGCACCAACGACACTCCAAGCAAAAGTCTTTTTTATTTTTCGGATTATTTCACCGCTCCTCAAAAGGCGGATCGGCTGAAATGCCTACTCCATAACTGTTGCTAATTGTCGCAACCATCACTGCGGAGGGCGTTTTCAGTTATCTCTACTCCTCAAACTTATAACCCGCTCTTCGTCTCGCAAGGGGTTGCGTGTGACATTTTCCGTCAATAAAAAAGCCGCCAAAGCCAAGAACTAAGACGGCGCTACAAATGTGGTCGGGTTAGTCGCTAAAAGCGATTCCCTTCCTGACACAAGGATAGCATAAAACAGAAAAAATGTAATTGTCATAATACCTGGAGGCGTTATTTTTTGTGCTTTCGTCCAATAAGAAAAGGGGTATAAGTCAGTAAAAGTATTTGTTGAAAAATGAGAAAAGAAGGGTAGGTTTTTGGAGATAGCAACAAGTAAAATGGGAATATTTCCAATTATTATTGTTATAGCGACCCTAATATGCTAACATCGAATGGACAGAATTGTATGACAAATAAGTACATTTATGTGTGTAGAGGTTAATGGAATGAAATTCAAAGAAATGAAGTATGAAAGACCCGATGTGGAGACTGTTAAAGAGAGCCTGTCGGATCTGAAAACCAGATTGGAAAATGCCGAGAATTACGAAGAGGCAAAGAAGGCATTCCTTGACATGGAAGAGTTGATGAAACACCTTGAAACCATGGTGACATTGGTAAACATCAGACATTCCATAGACACAAGGGATAAGTTCTACGACGAGGAACACGATTTTATTGATGCCAAAACACCGGAAATTGAAGAATATGTACATGCTTTTTCCGATGCTATGCTCACTTCCAAGTTTAGACCGGATTTTGAAAAGGAGTATGGCAATTTAATGTTCCTCAATACGGAAATCAGCAATAGAACATTTAAGCCGGAACTGATTCCTTTGCTCCAGAGGGAGAATGAGCTTACATCCCAGTATGATAAGGTTATTGCTTCTGCTCAGATTCCTTTTAGGGGAGAGATATATACCATCTCTCAGCTTGCTCCTTTTAAGACCGATGCCGACGACGATACAAGGCTTGAGGCTTGGAAAGTAGAGGGTAAATGGTATAAAGAACACCAGAAAGACTTGGATGAAATCTACGACAAGCTGGTTCACTTAAGAGATGAAATGGGTAAGGCTCTGGGATATGACAACTATATTCCTCTGGGCTATGACCGCATGGAAAGAAACTGCTATGACAAGAACGATGTAGAGAAGTTCCGTCAGGCGGTAAAGAAATATCTGGTTCCCGTGGCTGACGGCATAGCCAGAAAGCAGGCCGAAAGATTGGGAAAAACCTATCCCTTAAGCTTTGCTGATTATTCATTGGAATTTAGAAGCGGAAACCCGAGACCTGCAGGGGACGCGGAATACGTACTTGCTCAGGGAAAGGCCTTCTACGATGATCTTTCACCGGAGACA
>CAJOQI010000144.1 GCA_905236895.1 uncultured Peptostreptococcaceae bacterium
GCCCCGCCGTTTCTCTTCCAAAGAGAAACATATCCTCATCCTCATAGTTAAAGTCGGTAAAATAATGCTCTCCCTTGGTAGTTACGGGAAACATCCTTCTCCCTTGGTATTTTTCCATAAACTCATCTAGGCTTTCATGAACCTCCAGTTTTACATAAGGCCAATAGTCAAGTCCCGCACGTCTCAAGGCTTTGTCTTCTATGGAAAAGCCCAGAGGTTTAACCAAGTGAAGAACTGCGCCGGTTGCAGCGCAGCTCCTTGCAATATTTCCCGTATTAGGCGGAATCTCAGGCTCCACCAAAACAATATGAATCGCCATCAGCCCTGAACCTCCCTCATTACCCTAAGGAAATTCTTATAATTAATCTTATCGATTTCATCGTCTGTAAAATGCTTTGTCATGGCATCCACCAAAGGATTGAATCCTCTATAGTCCACCAATTCCCCGTTATTTTCTATTCCATCAAAGTCCGAGCCCCAGCCAATTGTATCGATTCCTGCCACATTCTTAATATGCCTAATATGGTCGATTATTCTATCAAAGGTTGCATAGCCACCATCTTGGAAGAGAAATGGTCCACAGAAATTGATTCCTACGATACCTCCACAATCCGCCAATGTCCTAAGCTGATCGTCATCAAGATTTCTTTGATGATTGCAAAGGTCTCTTGAACATGAATGAGATGCGGCAAAGGGCCCCTTAAGAGTCTTGGCTACATCATAAAAACCGCCTTCATTAAGATGGGATACATCAACGATAATACCCTTCTCTTTCATTTTCTCAATGCAATCAAGTCCGAAGTCTTTTAAGCCCTTATTATGTATTTCCGAATCCTTGCTATTAGGATAAGCCAAGGTATTTTCGTAGTTCCAGATGATGCCTATCATCCTGACACCCCAGTCATAGACTTCATCAATTCTTTCAATCTTGTCTTCTATAAACGCTCCATCTTCCGTGGTTAGAATTGCACTTAGAAACCCATCCTCATCATTTTTCAGAATCTCATCAACGGTTTTTGCCTGCCTAATATATTCAGAGCTTAACTCCATCTCCCTTACGAAATCGTCATGCATTTCATTAAGAATCTGATAGGCGGTCTTCTCCGAATTCTTCCATGGTAGATAAAGAGCAAAACATTGAGCCAGAGATTTACCTTCCTCCAGCTTTTTTATATTAATGGAATACTCTCCATCATAAAGAGTTCCTGTGGTTTCTTCTGTTTCATCACGTTCCCATATTTGCATCATGGTATCGCAGTGCATATCGATAATTCTATTCATGATAACCTCCAAATATTATTTCTTTCTATTAGTATATCACTTTATTTTGCCAAAGCGCCATAAAATGTGTATAATCCTTTAGAAAGACTGGAGGAAAAAATGAAAGAGATTAATATTGCATTACTTGGATTCGGCACTGTGGGAAAAGGTGCCTATGACATCCTTAGTATGAATAAGGAGTTAATTGAAAAGAGAATAAACCGTTCAATCAATGTTGAAAAGGTATTTGTTAGATCCATGGAAAGAGCCAAGGAACTGGGTGTTCCGGAAGCATTGGCCACAACAGATATAAATGATATTCTCGATAACGTATTCATAGACATAGTTGTTGAAGCCATGGGCGGAACGGACTATCCTGCTGATATTATGGAAAAAGCCCTTCTGTCCGGTAAGTCTGTGGTTACCCCAAACAAAGCCGCTTTGGCTGCCAATTTTGCTCGTCTTAAAGATGCCGCAGCCAAGGGAAATGCTTCCCTTAGATTCGAAGCCAGCGTTGGCGGAGGTATCCCTGCCCTTACGGCTATCCAGGAAGCTTTGGCCGGAAACCAGTTTACAGAAGTCATGGGTATAGTAAACGGTACCACCAACTATATCCTCACAAAGATGACTGAAGAAGGGCTTCCCTATGAAGAGGTTCTAAAGGATGCTCAGGACAAGGGCTTTGCCGAAGCAGATCCCACCGCAGATGTGGAAGGAATCGATGCTGCCAATAAGCTATCAATTCTCATAGCTCTATGCTTTGATGAATATATTAGTCCCGAAGATATTCCAAGGGAAGGAATCACCGGGGTTACTGCAGCAGATATTGAAGCCGCCACAGTAGCAGGACAGAAAATAAAACTTATTGCTAAAGCAGCAAAAAAAGATGGTAAAATGGAGTGCAGCGTTAAACCTACCCTCCTTCCCGTATCACATCCATTGGCAGGAGTTTCCAACGAATTCAACGCCATCTATGTTACGGGAAATGCTGTTGGAGAATTGATGTTCTACGGACGCGGCGCCGGAGCTCTTCCTACCGGAAGCGCCGTGGTTGGTGATATAATAGCAATAGCAAAAACTCTATAATGATACGGAGGTTGAAATGAGTTTATTTAACGATTGGAACGATTTACTTGAAGGTCAAAACAAAGGCACCGTTGATGCCTTCTGGGATGAGTATTCCGCAACGGAGATAAAGATCTATAAGCATATCCTAACCCATAAGGATGAGCATCTTAAGGGTAAGGTTGATGACCTGGTTGAATTCTTCGGCGTTGATAAGGTTATATTCGTTGGATTCCTTGACGGAATCAATACCAGTCTTAATACGGAGCCAATGGATCTGAAGAAGATTACTCTTGATTCCGAGATTGACCTTGATATAGATTTTGAAAAGCTCTATTTTAATATGCATAAAGCTGATGCGGATTACCTCTATTCCCTTGAAGAATGGGACGTGGTTCTGCCAATTGAAAGAAGAGAAGAAATCTATAACGAATATCGTCGTTCCAGAACCGTAAGAGTTGAAAAGAAACCGGGACGTAACGATCCCTGTCCCTGCGGCAGCGGAAAGAAGTATAAGAACTGCTGCGGAAAGAGAGCTTAATGGTATAAAATCGTACCCCAAATTGCAAAAATGCCATTTGGGGTACATTTTTCTTGGGAGCTTATTAAACTCCTACTTTCTTGCACTGCTTGTTTATGCAGCAGCCTTCGCAATTGGGCTTTCTGGCGTGGCAGCAGTTTCTTCCGTGAAAGATGATTGAATGATGAGCTTCAGACCAGCGATCCTTTGATATATTCTTCATCAACTGCTCTTCCGTCTTAAGCACGTCATCCGCCTCAGCCAGGCCAATTCTATTGGCCACTCTATATACGTGAGTGTCCACAGCTATTCTCGGCTCATTAAACCATACCGACAGAACCACGTTTGCTGTCTTTCGTCCAACCCCCGGAAGTTCAACCAATTCATCAAAGCTACCGGGAACCTGACCATCATGCTTTTCAACCAATTGCTTTGCCAGATTAACAATATTATTGGACTTGGTCTTATACATACCTATTCGCTTGATATGCTCCGCAACCTTTTCGGGCTTGGCCTTAGAAAGCTTAAAGGCATCCGGATATGCATTGAACAAAGCGGGAGTTACCTGGTTTACGCTTTTATCCGTGGTCTGTGCGGAAAGAACAACAGAAACCAAAAGCTCAAAGGCATTCCTATGATTGAGAGCGCATTCAGCGTCGGGATATTCTTTCTTAAGTTCATCAAGGATTCTATTAACCTTCTCTTTTCTCATTACATCTCCATTATAAATCGTATACGATTCTTGACATCTATTATTGCTATAAATATAATCTTCTTATGGATATGTTACAACAGATTAGCGAAGAAAAAAACAAGCCTAAAGCTCTACCTGATAGAATATACGAAGAGCTGTTAAGGGACATACTTACGGGAAGACTCAGAAAGGATTCCCGTCTTAATGAGACCAAGATTTGTCAAACCTATAAGGCCAGTCGCACGCCTGTAAGAGAGGCCTTCCGTCGTCTTGAAATGGATGGTCTTGTGGAATACATCCCCAACAGAGGAGAATTCGTTAGAGGCCTTTCCCAAACGGAGGTTGACGATATGCTTTTAATGCGTATTGAGCTTGAGGTTCTTGCTGTTCAATTTAGCGTTGAAAGAATAACCGAAGAGGAAGAAGAAGAGCTGGCCGATATCTTTAAGTTCATGGAATTCTACACCAAAAAGAACGATATCCAGAAAATGATTGACATCAACTTCGCCTTCCATAGGCTCCTTTACAAGTCAGCCCATGACAAGCTTCTGGAGAAAACCCTATTGGCATATCATACCTATACAAACTACTGTTGCCCTCATAACTATTTTGCACCTAACTATCTTAAAAGGGTTTTAGCTGAGCACAGAAGAGTTTATAGAGCCATTATGGCAAAGGACTCTCATGCGGCTACTGACGCCATGAGAGTCCATATGGAAAGAACGGTTAAGAGG
Organism: uncultured Peptostreptococcaceae bacterium; assembly: GCA_905236895.1. Lineage (GTDB taxonomy): Bacteria > Bacillota > Clostridia > Peptostreptococcales > Anaerovoracaceae > Eubacterium_B. Next base: position 4,274 of record CAJOQI010000144.1, read on the forward strand.
TCTAACCAAGCTCTAAAACTTGTTAAGCCCGCAGAAGAGGAAGACTATATTATATAATCAAAGGGAACTGCCTCACTTTGTTACATAATCCAGGGTTTGGTCTTCTCCCCGCCCTTTAACTATTATCTCCACATTACTTCCCGGAAGTATTTCACCTCTTATTATTCTGGTTGCAAGCTCTGTCTCTATATATTTCTGAATATATCTCTTAACAGGTCTTGCTCCATAATTGGGATCATAGGCCTCCTTGGCAATATATCCTTTTGCTTCATGGGAAAGTTCCAGGTCTATATCATTCTCTTTAAGTCTATTCTTAAGATCTTCCATTGAGAGAACAATGATCCTTTCGATCTGTTCCTCCGTAAGAGGACTGAATACCACAATATCATCAACCCTGTTTAAGAATTCCGGTCTAAAGCTAAGCTTAAGTTCATCCAGCACTCTATTTTTTACTTCTTCATCGATGGTCCCGTCAGCATGGCTTCCTTCAAGGAGTTCTCTTGAACCGATATTGCTGGTCATAATAACTATCGTATTCTTAAAATCCACCGTCCTTCCCTGATTGTCCGTAAGTCTGCCATCATCAAGAAGCTGTAAAAGAATATTGAATACATCAGGATGAGCCTTCTCTATTTCATCAAAGAGAATAACGCTATATGGATGACGTCTTACAGCTTCCGTAAGCTGACCGCCCTCATCATAACCCACATATCCCGGAGGAGCTCCTACCAGCCTTGATACGCTGTGCTTCTCCATATACTCCGACATATCGATTCTTATCATATTCTTTTCCGTATCAAAGAGTGCCTCGGAGAGAGCCTTTGCCAGCTCAGTCTTACCAACGCCCGTAGGTCCAAGGAAGATAAAGGAGCCGATTGGTCTTGACTCATCCTTAAGGCCTGCCCTTGCTCTAAGTATTGCCTGAGATACGGAAAGCACGCCTTCCTCTTGACCGATAACTCTGTTATGAAGAATATCCGGAAGTCTTAGAAGCTTATCCTTTTCCGTCTCAACCAATTTGGATACAGGAATTCCAGTCCACTGGGATACAACCTGGGCAACCTCTTCGTCACCAACTTCTTCTTTCAAAAGCCTATTGTCCTGATTATTGATTTCATTTTCTTCTTCCAGTTTCTTCTCAAGTTCCGGAAGGGTTCCGTACTTCAGTTTCGCAAGGGTTTCAAGATTGTAGTTTCTCTCAGCCTCTTCTATCTGATGACGGACATTCTCGATTTCCTGCTTTGTACTCTTTGCTTCAGTGATGGACTTCTTTTCATTTTCCCACTGAGCTCTCATGGCCTGGCTTTCTTCCTTAAGATCGCTTAATTCCTTTTCAAGAACAGCAAGTCGACTCATTGAAGCTTTATCCTTTTCCTTACCTAAAGCCTGTCTCTCTATTTCAAGCTGCATAATTTTTCTGCTTATTTCATCCAGCTCCGCAGGCATGCTGTCTATTTCCGTTCTTATCCTGGATGCAGCTTCGTCCATAAGGTCGATTGCTTTGTCCGGCAAAAACCTATCGCTTATATATCTGTCAGACAGGGTTGCGCAAGCGATAATAGCATTATCCGTAATTCTTACGCCGTGATGAATCTCAAATCTTTCCTTAAGGCCGCGAAGAATGGAAATGGTATCTTCCACTGTAGGCTGATCCACCATAACCTTCTGGAAACGTCTCTCCAGAGCAGCGTCCTTCTCGATATACTTTCTATATTCGTCCAAGGTTGTGGCACCGATACAATGGAGTTCCCCTCTTGCAAGTTTTGGCTTAAGGAGGTTTCCCGCATCCATGGAACCTTCCGTTCTTCCCGCGCCGACGATGTTGTGAATCTCATCAATGAACATGATGATTCGACCTTCGGATTTTTCCACCTCGGAAAGAACC
>CAJOQI010000145.1 GCA_905236895.1 uncultured Peptostreptococcaceae bacterium
AACATGCTATGAAGAGAAGCTTCGTCCAAGTGAACCACTGGTAACAAAGCTTCGTTGTATCGACGCCTTCCTTCCCGTAGCAAAGGGTGGTACATTCTGTACACCTGGACCCTTTGGTGCCGGCAAGACGGTTCTTCAGCACATGCAGGCTAAGAACTCCGACGTTGATATCGTAATCGTAGCCGCTTGCGGAGAGCGTGCAGGTGAGGTAGTAGAAGTACTTACCGAGTTCCCTGAACTGATCGACCCCAAGACAGGAAGATCCCTGATGGAAAGAACAATCATCATCTGTAACACATCTTCCATGCCGGTAGCAGCGAGAGAAGCTTCCGTATACACAGCCGTAACCCTGGCTGAGTATTACAGACAGATGGGTCTGGACGTACTTCTTCTGGCAGACTCCACCAGCCGTTGGGCACAGGCCATGCGTGAAATGTCCGGGCGTCTGGAAGAGATTCCGGGAGAAGAAGCATTCCCTGCTTATCTGGAATCCTCCATTGCTGCTTTCTATGAAAGAGCAGGAAAGGTTCGTCTGGAGGACGGAACCATCTCCTCCATCACCATCGGTGGAACAGTATCCCCCGCAGGTGGTAACTTCGAAGAACCTGTAACCCAGGCTACTCTGAAGGTAGTAGGAGCTTTCCACGGACTTTCCAGAGAGCGTTCCGATGCTCGTAAGTATCCTTCAATTCACCCGGTTGAATCCTGGTCCAAGTATAAGGGCGTAATCAATATGGACGATATCGAAGCTGCAAGAAGCGTGCTTATCAGAAGTATCGAAGTAAACCAGATGATGAAGGTAGTAGGTGAGGAAGGTACCTCCAACGAGGACTATATCACCTATCAGAAGGGAGAACTTCTGGATGCGGTATATCTCCAGCAGAACTCCTTCGACCCCATCGATCAGGCTTGCGCACCGGATAGACAGAATAAAGAATTCGAAGTTCTCTTCGATGCAATGAACCAGACCTACGATCTTACAGACAAGAGGGAAATCAGATCCTTCTTCAACCAGCTGAGACAGGAATTCCTGGATTGGCACGGCACCGAGTGGGAATCCGCAGAGTTTGCTGCCCAGGAGAAGAAAATTTCTGACCTTTATATGTCAAAGGTCGCACATTAGGAGGTCGGACAATGCAAAAGATATATACAAAGATAGAATCCATAGTCGGTAACGTAGTTACCGTAAGTGCGGAGGGTGTTAAGAACGGCGACCTTGCACTGGTTGGCGACAGCTATGCCAACGTAATAAAACTGGATAAGGATAAAGTATCCCTCCAGGTATTCGCAGGCGCTCAGGGCGTAAGCACCACTGACCCCGTCCGCTTCTTGGGAAGACCTATGATGGTATCCTTCTCCGACCACCTGCTGGGAAGAATCTTTGATGGTGCAGGCGTACCCAGAGATAATGGCCCGGCTCTTACGGAGAATATGATTCCAATCGGAGGACCTTCCTTCAACCCATCCAAGCGTATCCTGCCCCATAACATGATACGTACAGGTATTCCAATGATCGATGTATTCAATACATTGGTAGAGAGCCAGAAGCTTCCTATCTTCTCCATTTCCGGAGAACCATATAACCAGCTTCTCTCTCGTATAGCCATGCAGGCCGAAGTAGACGTAATTATCCTGGGAGGAATGGGACTTAAATACGATGACTATATGGAATTCCGTGACACCCTTGAAAAGGGCGGAGCCATGAGCCACACCGTTATGTTCATTCATACCGCTGCGGACCCAATCGTAGAATGTACCCTGGTTCCGGATATGTCTCTGGCAGTTGCCGAGCAGTTCGCTCTTGAAGGAAAGAGAGTACTGGTACTGCTGACAGATATGACAAACTTTGCCGACGCCCAGAAGGAAATGGCTATCACCATGGAACAGGTACCTTCCAATCGTGGATATCCCGGAGACCTTTACAGCTCACTGGCTGCTCGTTATGAGAAGGCAGTTGATATCGATGGCGCCGGATCCATCACCATCCTTGGTGTAACCACCATGCCCGGTGATGACGTAACACACCCGGTACCTGACAATACAGGATATATCACAGAAGGTCAGTATTACCTCAAGAACGGTCACATCGAGCCCTTCGGCTCCCTGTCTCGTCTGAAACAGAACGTAAACGGCAAGACCAGAAATGACCATCGTGCACTGATGGACGGTATGATTCGTCTCTACGCTCAGTACAACGAATCTCTTGAGAAGAGGTCCATGGGCTTCAATATGACTGAATGGGATGAAAAGCTTCTGAAATACGGTGAATTATTCGAGTCGAAGTTAATGGATCTGTCCGTTAACATTCCTCTGGAAGACGCTCTCGATCTTGGATGGACAATCCTTGCAGAATGTTTCGAACCAAACGAAACAGGTATGCAGACTGCCCTGTTAAACGAGAGATGGCCGAATAAAGCTGCCGTTAATTAAAAAAAGGAGCGATTCATGGCTATCAAACTAACAAAGAATGAACTGAAGAAGCAGAAGGAGAACCTGAAACAGTTCCAGCGCTATCTTCCCACACTGCAGTTGAAGAAACAGCAATTGCAGTCCGTAATCATGAAGGTGCGCAACGAATTGGAGGAGAAGGAATCTGAACGCATTCGGATGATTGGTGATTTGGACGATTGGATAGCTGTTTTCGCAGAAAATGAAATCTTTGATGAGGAGAAGAAGTTGGAGCAACTTGTTCAACCGGACCAGGTAGTCTGCGGTGAAGAAAACATCGCAGGTGTAACGGTCCCCGCATTCAAAGAGCTAACGTTCAAAGACATCAACTACGATGTGGATGACTATCCGCTGTGGGTTGATACTGCAGTCTTCAAGCTTCGAGACATAGCAACCTTGGACGCATTCGCTTCTACTCTTAAGAAGCAGGTAGAGCTGCTGGAGTCCGAGCTCAGGACCACATCTCAGAGAGTAAACCTCTTTGAGAAGGTAAAGATTCCTGAAGCAAAGGAAAATATCAGAGTTATCCAGGTTTATCTGGGTGACCAGCAGACTGCCGCAGTAGTCCGCGGTAAGATCTCGAAGAAAAAACTGGAGGAGGTGCAAGCATGATTGAAAAAATGAAAATGGTGCATATTGTTACCTCAAACTCCGGCAAGCAGGAGATGCTGAAGGGCCTCAGAGATATCGGGGTTATGCATCTCGCAGAAAAACAAAGTGCTGACCGTGAGATCACGGATCGTTTCCAGACTCTGTCAAGAACCGCCATGGCCTTAAGGGACTATGCGGAACCCAAGCAGAAGGGAAGCGAGGAGATTCTCTCGGAAGAAGAATTCAAAGAGATGTATGCAGGCGTTTTGGACGCCATGGACAGAAAGAGCGTATTCACTCAGGAAATCAGCGCAGCAAAGACCGAAATCGATCGCATTTCTCCCTGGGGAGACTTCTCCGTAGAGGAGCTGGCGGATCTTAAGAGAAAAGGATTTGATTTCCACTTCTATCGCTTGGGAGACAAGGAATTCCAGGCAGCGGTAGCAGACGAAAACGTTCAGCTGATCCGCCTTTCATCCATTGACAAGCAAAATACCGTTGCAATACTGGGAACTCTCCCGTCTGAAATTCAGGCTACGGAGTTCGTGCTTCCGGAAAGAAGCATGTCCAATCTGCAGAAGGATATAGAGCTTTCGGAGGAGGGCATCAAAGAGTGTGACGAAACTCTCAAAGCCGCATCCATCTATGACAGCAGCTTCAAAGCCGAAATGGTTAAAGTTCAGAACGAAGTGACCTTCTCTGAAGCGGAGGCCACAACCGAGGGTGACGAGGACTTCGTCTGGCTTTCAGGATATATTCCGGAGTCCGACATAGAGGTCTTCAAAAACATGGCTGCTGAAAAAGGTTGCGCCTGGTCTATAGAAGACGTTGCCGAAGACGACGAGAAGATTCCCACAAAGGTTAAATACAACAAGGTTTCCAACCTTATTAAGCCCGTATTTGACATTCTGGGAATCCTTCCGGGATACAGAGAGCAGGATATATCAATCTGGTTCTTCCTGTTCTTCATCCTCTTCTTCGCAATGATCATCGGAGACGGCGGATATGGCGCATTAATCCTAATCGGTACAATAGTAATTCACCTTAAGCAGAAGAAAATCACCAATGTGACTTTCCTTCTGTATGTATTGTCAGTTGCCACGCTGATCTGGGGAGCCGTAACGGGAACCTGGTTCGGTATGGAAAGTGCGATGGAAGTTCCGGCCCTCAAGGCCCTGGTAATTCCAAGCCTGGCAACATATCCGGAATACTTCGGTCTTACAAGCACCACCACACAGAATGCGATTATGAAATTCTCATTCTCAATCGGTGCAATTCAGATGGCATTGGGTTCAATCCTTTCCATCAAAAAGAAGATCGCAGAGAAGGACCTTTCCTGGGTAGCCAATCTGGGTTGGACCATAGCAATTATAGCTATGTATCTGCTGGCCCTTAACCTGGTTATCCATGATCCAATTCCTCTGGTGCCCGTATTCATCATGATAGGCGTAGCCTTCGTCATGGTAGTCCTCTTCGGAGGAATGGCACCGGACAAAACCTTTGGAGAGGGTCTCAAATCCGGACTTGGTGGAGCCTTTACAGCATTCCTTGATACCATCAGCTGCTTCGGTAATGTAATGAGTTATATCAGACTCTTTGCCGTAGGAATGGCAGGTGTGGCGATTTCCCAAAGCTTTAACGGAATCGCTGCCAGCATGACCGGCCCAATGATGATTCTGGGAGTTGTAGTTGTACTGATAGGGCATGCCCTTAACCTGGTTATGTGTTTCCTCTCAGTAGTGGTTCACGGCGTACGTCTAAACGTACTGGAGTTCTCAGGCCAAGCAGGTCTGGAATGGACAGGAATACCCTACGAACCGTTTGAGGAATCAACAAAAGTAAGCTAAGTGAAATAAGAAAAAGCATATATAAGAAAAGGAGAAAATATTATGAATCTTGCATTTTTAGGTATGGCTGCGGCCCTCGGTTTATCCGCTGCAGGTTCTGCATTTGGAGCCGGTTTTGCCGGAATGTCCTCAGTAGGAGCATGGAAGAAGTGCTATGCAAGCGGTAAGCCTGCACCCTTCATCATGATCGCTTTCACAGGTGCTCCTCTTACACAGACCATCTATGGATTCCTGCTCATGAACTTCATCAGAAGTAGTGCTGCTGACAATCCGGGACTGGCACTGGGCGTTGGACTTTTCGGAGGCCTCGCAATCGGTCTTTCCGCACTCTTCCAAGGAAAGTGCGCAGCTGCTTCCGCTGATGCTCTTGGAGCAACAGGAAAGGGTACCGCAAACTACTTCATTGTAATCGGTATCGCAGAAACAGTAGCTCTGTTTACCCTGGTATTCAGCCTGCTGCTTCTCAACAGCTAATATAGCAAATCATAATTAACTATTTAGGGGAGTCCCTTTGGGGCTCCTCTTTCTTTTCTTTGATTATGAAAAGTGATAGAATATTTCTTGTAAAAAATGATTTTCAATTGGAGCGATATGAAGATTTCTCTTAGGACCATCATAAGCATAATATTGATTTCCACCATCATGATGTCCACGTCTTCCAGGACCATGGAAGAGGTTCAAAAATACGAATCCGGGGCAGTTCTTGAATTGGCCTCAGGGGGAGAAATGCGAGTTGTGGACCTGGGGGATGAAATAGTAAACGAAGAATGCGATTTCATCCTTTCGGAAATAATAACCTTGGACATGGATCAAAGGGAGATGGCCTATGCTATCTATCAGTGGGTGGAGAAGAATATAAGATATAGCGGAAATACCATAAAGGGTGATGCTTTGAGGGGCGCAAAACTGACCTTTGCCAAGAGAACGGGGGACTGTTACAGCTTCTGCAGCGCTTTATGGGCTTTGCTTAATAGAATCGGTATAGATACCATAGACGTGACCGGCGAGGATGACTATCATTTCTGGGTAATAAGCAAAATCGACGGTGAGTGGTATTATCTGGATGCTACAACAGGATGGGGAAGCGAAAGATTTATGCTTACGGAAAAAGAGTTGGAAGACTTTATCTATCTGTATAATAAGGGGCGGGACTCTCTGACCTATGAATGGGATAAGTCCAAATATCCCAAAACTCCATAAAAAAGTGCCCAAAATAAAAACAGTAAAGCAAAAGCGGGGAAAAGGTTTACAATGGAAAAGACGGGTTTACAATACAAGGTTAATATAGGGAAACCACAAGGCTTTTTGTTTTGTCTGTTTTTTATTGTCCTTATATGCCTAATCCTTTCTTCCTGTGGAAGAGGGGCCGAAAAAGAGGAAAAAACCCAAGGAGAGCTTCAAGGAAACCAGGTAGAGGTGTATGGACATATAATTACATTAAATGATGAAGTGGAGCCGGTTTTGGAAATGCTGGGGGATCCAAAGAAATACGAGGAATATCCCAGCTGCCTATATAACGGAAAGGATAAGACCTGGGATTATGGGAAAATAATAATCTCCACCTATCCTGACGGGGAAAAGGACTATATCTCCTCCATTGAGATTGTTGAGGAGGGAGTAGGCATATTCTCGGGGATCCAGATAGGGGATTCTCCGGAAAAACTCCTTGAAGCCTATGGAGAAAGGATTAATCAGGAGAGCAGATCCATCTATAGGGTGGATGAACTGTCCTATGGAATAGACTTCTATACCGAGGGGGATCTGGTTACGGGATTTAGTCTCTATTTAATCGCCGAATAATCTGGGGGTCGACAAAAAAGCCCTTTTGGGGTAGAATAGGAAGAACTTTTTTGAGAAGGCGTTACAAAGGGTTTTGAAGAGGATTAGTAAATATGAGAAAAGATAGAAAGAAGAAAGAAGCCGAAGACCGAAAGCATTCCGTTTTTGCCAGGTTCACCAGGATGTGGTCAGCCATATTCCTGCTTGCTACGGCAGCTTTCGCAGGTCTTCTGACCTACGCAAATATACTTCCAAAGAAATATCTGATGGTGGCCTTGGGCCTCATATTCCTGGTATTCATAATTCTATTCCCGATTCTTTACGCAAAGAAATTCAGCAACGGTAAAAAGGGCGTAGCCTTTGTTCTTTCGGTGCTTTTAACGGGAGTCTTTGCTCTTGGAAGCGTATATCTTGCGGGAACCTTAAACTTCCTGGGAGATATTGCCGATAGGGGAGTAAAGACCGACGAATACTTTGTTGTGGTAAGAGACGACGACCAGTTTAATAAACTGGAGGATATTTCAGGCCAGCAAGTCTACTATATCAGATGGGGCGAAAACTTTGAGCAGGCCATGTCCAGGCTTCAGAACAGCGTTACCGTCACAACGGTGGAAAGCGACGATTTGGTTGGTGCAGTGGATGGCCTCCTGGATGGAAGCATCAATGTTTTATTCATGAGCGCGGCCAATTACGAATCTACCAAAGAGGTTAGAGAGACCTTTGAGGACGATACCAAGATTCTGGACAGATTCTACGTAAAGGTGAATGTGGCAAGCTTCGCCAAGCCAACAGACGTGGAAAGGGAGCCATTTAACGTGGTTATCAGCGGTCTGGACTTTACGGGGAACTTCGATGCCTATACCAGTGGCAGATCCGACGTAAATATGATTGCCACGGTTAACCCCAAGACCCATACCATTCTTCTAACATCCATTCCCAGAGACTATTATGTGCCTCTGGCCATGAACGGAGCCTATGACAAGTTGACCCATTCGGGAGTATATGGAGTCGAGGAAACGGTAAATACCATAGAAAACCTAGTGGGCGTGGACATGAACTATTTCGTGAGGGTTAATTTCTCCACCGTAGTATCAGTGGTTGATGCCATAGGGGGAATAGATATCAACTCCGAGCAGGCTTTCACAACCAGTGACGGAATGTATTATTTCGAAGAGGGCATAAACCATGTGGACGGAGCCCAGGCCCTTAGATTTGCCAGAGAGAGAAAGGTTTTCAGCACGGGAGACCTGCAGAGAAACAGAAACCAGCAAATCGTTCTTGAGGCCATTATCGACAAAGTGTCAAATAGCAGCACTTTGCTTCTAAACTATACGGGCATCCTTAACTCTATTGAAGGAAATATGGCCACAAACATGTCTTCTTCCGACATCAAAGCCTTGGTAAAGGCCCAGACTGAGAATATTTCCGGTTGGAATGTGGAAAGACAGAATATTATAGGTGTTTCCGACAGCCAGCCTTGCTATTCCGCGGGAAATGCCTACGCTTCCGTAGTCCTTCAGGATTGGGACAGCATCAACGCCGCAACTGAAAGAATTAAAGAGGTTATGGCAGCAGAATAGGGCATTATTTCCCTTAAAAACCTTGTTGACATATAAGTAGTGCTGATGTAATATTAATAGGCACAATTTTGATAATGAGTTCAGAGCCGATCCTAACGGCTCTGAATTTAGGTTAGATATAGAAAGGACGATTGACATGAGAGTTAGAGTCACCATGGCGTGCACAGAGTGTAAGCAGAGAAACTACGACAGCATGAAGAACAAGAAGAACGACCCTGACCGCATCGAAGTACGCAAATTCTGCAAATTCTGCGGAAAGCACACTCTGCACAAGGAAACCAAATAAGGAGGCATTTCTGTGGCAAACACTAATCAGACGCCGGCTAAGAAAGAAGGAACCGGTGAGTACATCAAGGGTGTTAAAAAAGAGATGAGCAAGGTTATTTGGCCTAGCCGTAAAGAGCTTGTTACCTATACTATAGTGGTACTGGCTACTTGCGCTGTATTTGCATTGGGCTTCTGGCTTATCGATACAGGCGTAATCGCTGCTTTGAGAGGAATTCTCGGAATCACCCTGAACTAATTATTAGATAGTAGGATTGATATGACAGATACTGAAAGGAAAAACATTGCCTCCCCTCGTAGTGAAGAGGGTATAAGAGGCGACGGCACAGCCAGATGGTATGTGGTTCACACCTACTCGGGATACGAGAACAAGGTTAAACTTAATATAGAAAAGATGGTTGAGAACCGTGG
>CAJOQI010000146.1 GCA_905236895.1 uncultured Peptostreptococcaceae bacterium
CTCAAACGCTTGCGTTTAAAGACCTAGCCCGATTTGCCTAGCAAATCGTTGGTAGGTCTTATGCAACCAGTTGCAGCGCTTCAGCGCGTGGCAACTGTCTGCAATTGCTACATGATTATCTAGAATCATTGTTTGATTAAGAAATTGTCGTGTGCTTTTCCAGCACTTGGGACCATCCACAAATTGTCTTTGTGCATAGTCATTTTTTGACTTTTTCTATACTATTAGGTTTTCTAAGAACATGCTAATCACGCACTTATCTATCGTGACAGCCTACATATAATATCACAGCAAAATAACAGTGTCAACGGGGGGAAAACAAGTTTTTTTTAGAAATATTTGAGTTTTTTTAGAATGGATTGAAACACAGGTTTTAGGACCCTGCTTTCAATGGAAATATGGGCATAAGGACAAGGGTTTTACACTAAAAAGACAAGAAATATAATCCGCCTCTCATAGCAATCACATATTGTATTGAATGGCATTCACTATGCAAGCGGCAATATTACTTCCGCCCTTTCTCCCCTTGTTTACAATGCAGGGAATTCCGGAATCAATAAGAAGTTCCTTGCTTTCTACCACATTGACAAAGCCAACGGGAACTCCAATAACTGCCGCAGGCTGAAGTACCCCATTATTATACATTTCAACTATAGACAAAAGTGCCGTGGGAGCATTGCCTATGGCAAAGATTACAGGTCCTTCTATTCCCAAGGCCTTCTCCATGGAAACAAAGGATCTGGTCAATCCCCTTTCCTTTGATTGAGAGGCCACATCCTCATCGGAGATATAGCAGCTAACCTCCACACCAAGTTCATTAAGTTTCTTTTTGTTGATTCCCGACTGAGCCATCTTGGTGTCGGTGATTATAGTTGCGCCGGACTTAAGGGCTCCCATAATACGATCCAAAACTTCGGGAGAGAAATACATGGTTTCTGCGTAATCAAAATCAGCGGAGGTGTGAATGCATCTTTTGATTATATGTGAGTATTCTTCAGGAAGAACAATCCCTCTTTTCCCAAGTTCATCTCCTATTATTTCAAAGCTTCTCTTTTCTATATCTTCAGGCTTAATATTCTCAATGAAGTTTAGATTCTCATTCATATAAACAGTCTCCCTATTATCATAACCACCAAGCAAAGAATAGACGTTACATACATAAGTTTTACAGTCATCAATATATCTTCTTTCTCAGGTCTTCTTAAATCATCACCCAAGGTTTCCTTATGATACAATTCTCCAAAATAATATGCGTCGCCACCAAGCTTTATTCCAAGAGCCCCTGCACAGGCAGACTCCGGATTGCCGCTGTTGGGGCTGGCATGCTTCTTTCTGTCTCTCTTCCAAACAGCATAGGCATTTCCATAATCCAGTTTAATGACTCTTGCTCCTGCAATCATTAGCAAAGCGGTGAGCCTTGCCGGAATGAAGTTAAGAAGGTCGTCCATCCTTGCTGATGCGGTTCCAAAGAACCTATACCTTTCGTTCTTATATCCAACCATGGAATCCATGGTGTTAACTGCCTTATATAAAAAGCCCAGCGGTATCCCCCCTATAGCCATAAAGAGCATTGGCGCAACAATTCCATCCGAAGTACTTTCCGCAACTGTTTCAACTGCAGCTTTTATAACCCCAACCTCATCGAGGGAATCCGTATCTCTTCCCACGATTCTTGCTACCTGTTTTCTTGCTCTTGGAATGTCATTATCCTCCAAAGGTTCAAAGACTCCCTTGGCTTCCACGGCCATTGTTTTAATGGCAAGTATTTGCCAACACCAGAAAACCTCTAGGACAATCTTGAAAAGATAATTAATATTCTTAACGACCATTAAGATAAACCAAGGCAAGATGAAGGAAATGGCAATGACCAAAAATGTCATTATTCCTCCACCCAGTCTTTCCCCCGCCTTGGTTTTAGGAAGAAGCTCACGTATTGCTTTCTCCAAAAAGCCAATCAGTTTTCCGATTATCACCACAGGATGAATAAGATATGGAGGATCTCCCAATAATACATCCAGGATGAATCCCAATATTAAAACAAGAATTATCTCAAAGGATCTCACTTAAGACCTCCATGAGTTTTTCGTTATCTTCAGCCCTTCTTATGCCAACTCTGTAATAGCCTTCTTCAAGGCCAATAAAATTGCCGCAATCCCTAATCAAGAATCCCTTTTCAAGGAGCTTCTCTTTTAAGCCCTTAGGTCCATAAAAGAAAACATAATTGGCCGATGGATTAAAAGCTTTCAGTCCCAGTGAAGAAAGGCCTGCCCTCATCTTCTTTCTTTCATAGTCAAGATAATCATTAACCTTATGTAAATAATCTTTCTCCTGGAGTGCAGCGATTCCCCCTGCTTCCGCCGGATTTGATATTGGCCAAGGCTGTCCGGTGTCCATAATCATTTCAACAAACTTTTTGTTTCCGGAAATAAGATAGCCTAGCCTCAGCCCTGCCATGGCATAGGTTTTAGTAAAAGATCTTAAAACAAGAAGATAGTCCTTGTCCTTCGTTTCTTCTATTGCGGAAAGTTCATCCTCCCTTCCCGTCAATTCCAAAAAACATTCGTCAATTATAAGAAAGGCTTCCCTCTCCTCGCAAACATTGATTAACCTATCCAAATAGTCCCTTTCCATCAAAGTTCCCACGGGGTTTGATGGATTGGCAACAAAAACCATATCGTAATCCCCCAGAAGAATTTCTTGAATAAATCCATCTCTGGGAACAAAGCTATCCTCCTCCAAAAGAATATGGTGATTCACATCATATCCTGCTTCAATCAAAGCTTCCTCATAGCAGGAAAAGGCAGGGTGAAGAATCAAAGCCCTTCCCTTGATTCCTTTATTAAGTCTTTTCACAGCCAAGGGAAGACGGTAGATTAAATCAGCGGCGCCGTTTCCACATGCCACTTTTTCTTTCGTGACATTATATCTATTGGCTATAGCCTCCCTAAGCTTACCCTGGTTTGAATCGGGATAGGCATCAAAAGAATCCAGAGAATCCCTTATGGCTTTTTTAACTCCTTCAGGTATTCCATTAGGAGAAAGGCTTACGGAAAAGTCCGTCACATCATTTGAAATATTAAAAATGTTTCCGCCGTGTTTATCCATTCTTCTTATACTCCATCATGGCTTCCTTAAAAGCCTTAACCAGATTCATATCGGATCTATAGTATAAATGGGGATATCCCCAAAGATGGTTATCACTCATATGCATGCACTCCCAAGAAGCGCCTCCCTTTGCCTTGGTTGCCATGCAATCACTTCCATTATTATCCGAATCATAGTAATGGAATTCGTGCCCTTTGATGGTAGTTCCATCTTTCAACAAGCCTGTAGCCTTTGGCTCCAAGGTAAGATATCCAAACCTGATAAGCTTACCCTGGTTTTGGCTTTCGCCTTTATATGCCCCAACCATCGGATAGTCCTTACCATTCGCATCAGTTATAGTATCCCCAAGATACATAAACCCTCCGCATTCAGCCAGACTGGGAAGGCCCGCTTTAACTGCATCACGGATAGACTCTCTCATAGATGCGTTATAGCTTAATTCCTTTACATAAAGTTCCGGATATCCTCCTCCAAGGAGCAGTCCATGAATATTGTGAGGCAAAGTCTTGTCGCGAAGAGGAGAAAACTCCACTATCTCAATTCCCTGTTCTTCAAGAACCCTTATATTCTCCGGATAGTAAAAACAACAAGCCTCGTCTCTTGCCACAGCAAGTCGAAGAGTTTCATTTACCTTTTCTTGGTTCTCTTCTTGAAAAGCAAAATCCTCCTCCCATTTCGGTGCCCCATCCATTATTTCAAAAAGCATTCCCATATGCAGATTCTCTTCTATCATCTTTGAAAAAGAATCAATCTGAGATTTAAGGTCAACAACCTCCTCAGGAAGAAGGAGTCCCAAGTGTCTGCTGTCGAGCTTTATATCTTTGTTCTCGGGAATGGACCCGAGTAGTTTTACGTCGGGGCGACAATTCGCAAGCATTTCTTCCAACGCCTTCTCAACCTTATCACTATAGGACCTTCCAATTCTGTTTAAGACGATTCCTTTGATGAGTCTTTCTTCATCATCCAAAAGTACCCCCTTTACCATGGATATGCCCGTGGTCCAAAGGCCCTTATAATCCACAATCAAAACAATGGGGGTCTTGGTTATGGACGCGATCTCATAGCTGGAACCCTTAAGTCCCTCGGGACTCACTCCATCATAGAGACCCATTACTCCTTCAATAACCCCATTATCCTTTCCCGCGGAATAAAGAATCCTTCTGATTTCCTTTGGCTCCGAGAAGAAGCTATCCAGATTATCTCCGGGCACTTCAAGTACCCTTCTGTGAAACATTGGATCGATATAGTCAGGGCCACATTTGAAAGAAGCAAGGCTATTTCTCTCTTTCATTCCCTTAAGAAGGTTCAGTAGTCCGCATGTAAATATGGTTTTGCCGCTGCCACTTTTCATGGCAGCTATCATAACTCTGTTAAGCTTCATCAAGCTCTCCCTCTCCAAAACCAAAGGAAATAATATAAACCGGATTTTCCGCCATCATCATATGATAGGTTCCAACCTCCTTGGCTCTGCTATAGGCAATCTGCTCTATCTCCAAACCGGATAGATTTATCTTTTTGGAAAGAGCCACAATCTCGGAAACCGTCTCCAGGCTTATGGCATTCATAACCACATGGACGCCCGGGCTCCTACGGTAAAGACAAGAAAGAATCTCCTCAAGGTTTCCACCGCTTCCACCGATAAAGGCTTTGGTTGGAGCTTCAATAGCCGACAGTACCTCCGGGGCCTCCCCTTCAATGACAGCAATACTATCAAAGCCCATCTTCTCCAAATTCTTTTTAATCAAGTCCACAGCCTCAGCCTTCTTTTCAATGGCATAGACTTTTATTTTATCGGATACACCTGCAATTTGAAGAGCGATGGATCCGGTTCCGCTTCCAATATCGTAAACCACATCACCCTCAGAGAGGTTGAGTCTAACTATGCTTAAATCTCTTATGGCGGATTTTGTCATGGGCACCTTGCCCCTTTCGAAAACCTCATCTCTAATAGTTGGAAAAATCATAGCTGCCTCCTTATCAAAGCTATGTAGAGTCCTTCAGGCAAATTCTCCGGCACCCTATCCAAAGAAAAGTTCATTATCATTTCATCATCGTAAGAAAGTCTATAGCCAAGGGTAATCATAGCATCATTTATATTTCTTTCTTTAAGGCTATTGCAAATCCTATATACATCATCAACTCCGGAAAGAAGAGTGAATATCTTTTCCTCCACCTCAATCTTCTTCATCAAAGCTTCCAGACTCTCTTCATCCTTCTTTCCGTGGATGCTGGTTATATGGGAGTCTGAATAGGCTTCTCCTATCCTTGCGGCAAAATAAGAAAGGGAAGAAATGCCGGGAAGGATTTCAATCTCCATATTCGCTCCCTTTTCCTCGGCATATTCCTCAAGCCCTGCCTTCATCTTTTCCGTACCGCTATAGAAGCCGCTATCTCCGCTAAAGAGGATGGCGATGGCAGATGGTCTTCTTCCCTCTATAACCTTTACTACGTCCTTTGATAGATAGTATGGGTAGACTTCCTTTCCCTCTCTATAGCACTCTATCATTCTATCTGCGCCACAGACTATATCCGCTTCCTCTATGGCCTTTGTTCCTGCCAAAGTGAGCAGGTCCTTTCTTCCCGGGCCGACGCCAATGAGATACACCTTGATGCTTTCCCCGGTTCTTCCAATATTGATGCCTTCTTTTTCCAAGGCACAATCCACGGTCATTCCATCTTCTTCAATAGGACGGCCAATAACGAATAGGTCAACGCCCTTTTCAGATGCAGCCCTAATCTTCTCTTCATAGCCTCCGGTTGCTCCGCTTTCCTTGGTTACCAAAGTTCCAATTGAGAATCTGTCTATAAGAGCCTTATTCATTTCTTCATCA
>CAJOQI010000147.1 GCA_905236895.1 uncultured Peptostreptococcaceae bacterium
GGGCCTTCCAAGCTCCAACCTGATATGCTCCGCGCGAGCCGCCACCGCTTAAGACCAGTGCGGTCTTTCCTCCTTTGGCAGTATTAATAGCCTTTGTCATATTATCGCCTCCGTGTTAACAAGCTACGTTAATTATGCTATACTCTTAATATATTAAAGTCAATCCAAAAGGGCGGGGACTATATATGGCCCTTATTTTAATGGAGTTAATATGGACGAAAGATTAAAGAAAATAATAGACGAAAGCAAAAGGATAGTCTTCTTCGGAGGTGCGGGAGTTTCCACGGAAAGCGGAATACCCGATTTCAGATCCGAGACAGGCCTATATCACGCCAAGGAGGTTTACGGTTATTCTCCGGAATACCTGCTTTCAATCGACCTTTATATGGCCAAGCCGGAGCTCTTTTTCAGATACTATAAGGAGAATCTGATTTATCCTGATATTGAGTCCAACAAAGCCCACCTGGCCTTGGCCAAGCTGGAGAAAGAGGGAAAGCTTTCCGCCGTGGTTACCCAGAATATCGACGGCCTTCATCAAAAAGCAGGAAGCAAGAAAGTCTATGAACTTCACGGAAGCGTGGAGAGAAACTACTGCGAGAAATGCGGAAAGTACCACGACCTTGCCTATGTGATGGACGAAAACAATTGCAGAGATCTGGTTCCTTACTGTGAATGCGGAGGAAGGGTAAAGCCCGACGTGGTGCTTTATGGCGAGTCTCTTGATAGCGACGTTATAGAAGGATCGGTGAAAGAGATTTCAATGGCGGATACTTTGATCATTGGGGGAACATCCCTGGTTGTATATCCCGCTGCCGGCCTCATCAATTATTTCCGCGGGGACAATTTGGTTCTCATAAACAAGAGCGCCACATCCTACGACGGAAGGGCCAATCTGGTGATAAACGATTCTATTGGAAAGGTAATGGAGTATTAATGAATTTTCTCGTAGTTAACGACGACGGCATCCGTGCAAATGGCATCAAAGCTTTGATCGAAGAGCTGGGGAAGGTGGGGGATGTCTACGTATTCGCCCCCATGGAGCAGCAAAGCGGAAAGAGCCATTCTCTTTCTCTGGAGGGAAATCTTCCTGTGGAGAAGGTTGAAATCCCCGGAGCAAAGCTGGCATATATGGTAGGGGGAACCCCGGCAGACTGCACCCATATCGGATTGGAGTTCTGCAGGCGCATGGGTGTTGAGATAGATATTACCTTTTCGGGAATCAATATGGGAAGCAATCTTGGAATGGATACAATCTATTCAGGTACCGTGGGGGCTGCAATGGAAGCGGCCATGCAGGGATGCAGAGCAGTTGCCGTATCCGTTTATGGTCACAATGCAAGCCATTTTAAGGGAGCCGCCGGTATTGCCATCCAGGCTATTCCCTATGTTATGGAGTTGCCCACAAATATTACGGTAAATATTAATACCCCAGATACGGAGCCGGAAGAATTTAAGGGCGTAAGATACGGGAGGCTTGGCCCCGGTTTCTATAAAGATTTGTTTGTGGAGGCTATGGAGGGGATATATAAGTTGCAGGGCGAAGAGAGGACCTTGGAAGACATTGACGATATGACCCTTGATATCGCTTATCATCTTCAGGGCTATGTTACGATTACGCCTCTGCAATTTGATTACACACATTACGAATTATTGGAGAAGATTAAAGAATGGAAATTCAACATATAGATAAGCCCTTTAAGAATAGCTTTGACAATCTGCCGGAAGAGGACAGGGCTTTGGTAGAAAGCTATTTTAAGGGCTTCGATTACCGCGGTGCGGGATATACCTTCCTTGCAAACTATATTTGGAGGACCAGCTACTGTATCGCTTGGGAAATAATAGAAGGCTATCTTTGTATGGCCGGTGCGGACTGCATGGATGAAACCAGGGACGCCATCATAGCCATGCCTCTAACAAAGGATGGAAACTACGACCCGGAAAGACTGGGGAAGGCTTTGATGGAGTGCAAGAGAAGGTTTGATGAGAGGGAAATACCCTTTGTTGTGGCTATGATTCACTCCCATATGGTGCCTATTCTGGAAGAAGCCCTTCCAGGCGGTCTGGAGTTTGAACGGGAGAGGGACGACGACGAATACGTTTATCTCAAGGAGAAGCTGATTACTTTAAGCGGCAGGGCTCTTCACAAGAAGAAGAACCATCTCAATTATTTCCTCAGGAATTTCGAATATGAGGTGAAGAAGATTTCTCCTGATATGGAGGATGAGGTTATGGCTCTCTCCGACGAGATCAAGGATACCAAAGAGCTAAATCCTGCGGAGGTAAACAGTCTGGAACATGAGCATAATGCCATAAAAGAGATGATAAGCCTTACGGATGAAGAAGATGTTTATTCCGTTGCAATATATATTAAAGGGAAGCTTCAGGCCTTCGCCATGGGGGAGAGACTTTCGGAGAATACGGCGGTAGAACATTTCGAGAAGGCCAATGATGACTTTAGAGGGCTTTATCAGCTGGTTTGCAGCGAATTTTGCAAGAGTCTGCCAGAAGAAATAGAGTTTGTGAACCGTGAAGAGGATATGGGCCTTGAAAACCTCAGGCAGGCAAAAGAAGCATTAAAACCTGACCATATGGAAGAAAAATATAGTGCCATATTCAAATAAAGGTGATATAATATAAATTGTCAGAAAATTGTTTTCATTTTGATGTTAACATAAGGAGGTAAAACAAAATGAGAGAAGTTGTAATCGTCGGTGCAGCCAGAACAGCAATCGGTAGCTATGGTGGATCCCTTAAGGACATCCCCGCAAGAACCCTTGGTGCAGTTGCAATTAAAGGTGCTCTTGAGAGAGCTGGCGTTAAGCCCGAGCAGGTTGACGAAGTAATCATGGGTAATGTACTCCAGGCTGGCCTTGGACAGAACGTTTCCAGACAGATGATGCTGGATGCAGGCATTCCCCAGGAAGTTCCCTGCATGACCATCAACAAAGTTTGCGGAAGCGGACTTAGAGCTGTTGAGCTTGCTGCTCAGATTATCAAGTCTGGCGATGCAGACATCGTTGTAGCCGGTGGTGCTGAGAACATGTCTCTTTCACCCTATGTAGTTCCATCTGCAAGATGGGGAGCAAGAATGTTCGACGCTAAGCTGGTTGACGTAATGGTTAATGACGGACTTTGGGACGCATTCAACAACTATCACATGGGTATTACTGCTGAGAACGTTGCTGAACAGTGGGGACTCACAAGAGAAGAGCTTGATGCTTTTGCTCTTGCTTCACAGCAGAAGGCTGCTGCAGCTCAGCAGGCCGGAAAGTTCAAAGATGAAATCGTTCCCGTTGAGATTCCTCAGAAGAAGGGCGATCCCAAGATCTTCGACACAGACGAATTCATTAAGTATGATGCTTCCGCTGAAGGACTTGCTAAGCTTAAACCCGCATTCAAGAAGGATGGTGGCGTAGTTACAGCAGGTAACGCTTCCGGTATCAATGACTCCGGAGCAGCAGTAGTAGTTATGTCAGCTGAAAAGGCTGAAGAACTTGGACTTAAGCCCCTGGTTAAGATCGTAAGCTATGCTTCCGCAGGCGTTGATCCCAAGATCATGGGTATCGGACCTATTCCTGCTTCCACAAAGGCTCTTGAGAAGGCTGGCCTCACCATTGGTGATATCGACCTTTACGAAGCTAACGAAGCATTCGCAGCTCAGTCCTGCGCGGTAGGTAAGGACCTTGGATTCGATACAGAGAAGCTGAACGTAAACGGCGGAGCTATCGCTCTTGGCCATCCAATCGGAGCTTCCGGATGCCGTATCCTGGTAACCCTGATTTATGAAATGCTGAAAAGAGACGATGCTAAGAAGGGTCTTGCTACTCTCTGCATCGGCGGCGGTATGGGTACAGCCCTCATCGTTGAGAAATAATTAAAAAACCCGAAAACCCCTGGAATTCCAGGGGTTTTTTGTTGCGGTGATGTCAAAATGATGTCAACTTTTACTACTAATGTTTCAATTTTACCGTAGGGTGGAAAAAAATAGTAGTAAAAAGGAGCTTATATATGATATCACAGTTAGAGTTGAGTATATAGACGGATCGGGTGATTTGATTTATAGTAAGGATTATAAGTCAGAATAAAAATACTTATAGGCTCATCATCGGAGGGTTTTATTTGGCAGAAGATGAAAATGAATAGAGAAATATATACCGCCAAAATTCAAAAGGATAACAGAATCACAATTCCGCAGGAATTGAGAGAAGAGGAAAATCTTTTTATTACACCTAGCTGCTCGGACAGGAGCCTAATA
>CAJOQI010000148.1 GCA_905236895.1 uncultured Peptostreptococcaceae bacterium
GCGGGCCAGAAGGATGGCGTAGCCGAATTCCTTTTCCACCTGGGCGGCGGTTTTGCCGATCCACATGCTGTCCATATCCACGCGAACGGTGTGGAGGGTTACGTCGTCGGCTATGGCGCTGTTGGCCATTTCGGTATAACGCTCAACAAAGCCGGCGGAAATAATACCTGTGGGAATCGCCACGGCGCCAACTCCGAGGAAGGAAATAATGATGCCCATTATTCGACCCACCGTGGTAACCGGACTAATATCGCCGTAGCCAACGGTAAAGATTGTGCTCATGCTCCACCAAATTCCGGAGAAGGCGTTGGTAAAGGCCTCGGGCTGTGCTTCGTGCTCCGCACTATACATGCAGAGGGAAGAAGCCAGCATCAGCACGATAACGATAAACACGCTGGACATCAGCTGATTACGCTTGTCGTAAATAACCGAGGTAATAACATTAAATGAATCGAAATTGGAATTGATTCTAAAGAGATGCAGCATTCTTACAACTCTCAGCATTCTGAATACAACAAAGCCCGTCAGGAAGAAGAAGGGGAGAATGGTCAGCAGTTCAACGATTCCGTCAAAGGACTTCATAAAACTCCAAACAGCCTTCCCGCGGCTGTAATCCGGGAAAAGATATTCCGCTGTCCATATTCTCAATGCGTATTCAATGCAGAAGAAAACCAAGGTCACCGCTTCGACAGCTTCCATTATCTTGCTATAGGGCTCGAACTGCTCGAAGGTCTCCAAAATCATCATCAAAATATTCAGGACTATAACCAATGCGAGAATAATATCGAACCATCGGCTTGGTGCGTCGCTGGTGTTTCCGATTTGAATAATCTCAAAAATCCTGTGCTTCCGAGTTTTAAGGTTTTCCTGTCCTACTGACATATTATCTCCTTGAATTTCGCTGTTTTATATCTAACTCGTTCTTAAAATAGTACCCCAAATGGACTTTTTTGAATTTGGGGCATGCTTTTTTGTGTGAAAAATGCATTTGGGGCACGTTTTTCACAAGGGAGGGGCTGATGGATAGTGACAAGAGGCTACAGGGGAGTCGCAAGTTACGAGCAAAGAGTCGCAAGTGACGAGCGAGTGGCCGCCAGCATACAAGTTGGCGTGCCCTGAGCTCCGCATCACCCGATCTTATTTCGCCTGATACCCAAGCTCCTTATCAACCAAATACTTAAGGGGTCTTCCCTCGCAATAATTAATCAAATCCTCGCAGAAAATTCCAACATTTTTGTCTCGGGTTTCCTTAAGGGTTTCCTGGCCGGATATGTGAGGAGTGATTAAAAGATTCTTTGTATCCCAGATTGGATTATCAGGTTCCAGAGGCTCTACTTCGAATACATCCAGGGCCGCTCCAGCAAACACATCATCATTTAGCGCTTCCATCAAAGCCTCTTGATCGATAGCGGTTCCGCGACCTACGTTAACCAGATAGGCATCCTGATTCATCAAAGCGAATCTCTCCCTGTTCATAACGCCTATTGTTTCCTTTGTTTCGGGAAGAGCCATTACAACCAGGTCTGTCTGAGGCAGGAAGTCGTTCAAACGATCCATGGTAGCAACCACGTCATAGGCGTCGCTTTCAACCTTGCCGCTCCTGTTGATTCCTATAATCATCTCCGGGCCGAAAGCCTTTGCTCTTTCCGCAAAGCGAGTTCCGATGTCCCCGGTTCCTATGACTAGAATTCTGCTTCCTGCCAAAGATCTTTGAGTAAGGCCGCCGGCCCACTGTTTCTTTGCGGTGGTTTTAACATATTCCGGCATTTGTCTCATCATCATAAGGCTTACCATTATTATATGCTCCGAAATGGTGAGGCCATAGGCTCCCGTGGCGCAGGTAAGCTGATAGTCCGGATTGGCAGCAAGACCGTCGATCAAAATATTGTTTACTCCCGCTGCGGCGCTGCAGAACCACTGAAGTTGAGGGGAGTGCTTGATGAGGGCAGGGCCCATGCCGTAGATGATCTCCGCATCTGCAATGGCTTCCATAGCGTCGTTGTTATTGGTGAAATAAGAAACGGTATAACCGTATCTCTCGGCTATCTCGTTAATCTTCTCTTTATTGTCCTCGTCCATGATGGCCTTCACAACTACAATTTTCTTACTTCCCATAGGGATAGTCCTCCTTGACTTCTAAAGAATTCTTTATATATTACGGCCAAACCATTGGTGTTATCGCATTTCACATTATGACTCTTCGATTGTACCCCAAAGACACATAGACAGCAAGTCCGAGGGGTTGGTATAATGTTTTCATGAATCGAAAACTCAACCTACATTATGCTTCCATCCACGGAACCTTCTGGATGATTTTTGGCGCGGCCAATAGTTTTGCCGCCATCTATCTCCTGTCCCGTGGCTATACCAATTCCCAGATAGGACTTATCCTGGCCCTGGGAAATGTTTTCGCCGTAATGGTCCAGCCCTTCATGGGAGACCTTGGGGACAGGAGCAAAAGACTGACGGTCTTTAACATAATGGAAGGAATGGGTATCCTGCTGGCGGTCCTAATGGCGCTGCTCTTCATCCAAAAAGAAAGCAGCCTTGCCTTGGCCATAACATATATGATGACGGTAGGATGGATAAGGATTTTGGAACCCTTCTGCAATGCCTTAAACGGCAAGATGGAGGAGAGGGGAGCAATGATTAACTTCGGCGCCTGCAGAAGCGTTGGCTCTCTATGCTATGCACTGCTTACGGCTCTCCTGGGTGTGCTGGTTGAAAAGCTTGGAACGGACGTGCTTCCAATAGCGGGAGAAATAGTTACGCTGTTATTCCTGCTGTCGGTGGTTCTGGTATCAAAGACCTTCGCCGGCATGAAAGGCGACGGAAAGGACAGGACCGCAAGCCGGGGGAACGGCTACATGGAAGAGAGAACTACGGTAACCCCGGAGGAGGCTAATGGAAGGACCGCTGCCTCACACCAAAATAATGACATCAACCTAAAGGAGTTCATTAAGAGACATCCCATGTTCCTCTTTTTAAGCCTGGGCATATTGGGTCTGTTCTACGGTAACAATACGGTGAACATATATATGGCCCAGATAACCGCGGCGGTGGGAGGAGACAGCAGCGATACGGGAAGGATTTTCTCCATGCTGGCCTTTATGGAGATTCCTACAATGCTCCTTTTCAGCAGGATAAACAGAAGGTTTCCCTGCAGAAAACTCCTTAAGTTTTCTGCTGTCGCCTTTGTTTTCTGGATAGGTAGTTGCACCCTGGCCGGAACCGTGGCAACCCTAATGGCGGCACAGATTTTCCAGGCCTTCGGCTTTGCACTATTCCTGCCCGCTGTGGTAAAATTTATAGGCGATACCATGGAAAAGGGAGAGGCGATAAAGGGCCAGACAACCTTTACAGCGGTAGCCACCGCAGGAGGCATTTTCGCAAGCCTTTTGGGTGGAGTGATTCTGGATTTGGGCGGAGCCAAGATGCTCACCGCCTTTGGAACGATAATAACTATAGTCGGAGCCGTGACGGTGCTCCTCTATGTGGATAAAGCGGAAAAGGAAGGATTGCGCTATGGCACAGAATAAGATTTTGATCGTAGACGACGAACCGGATATTAGAGAAGTGGTTTCCATTCTTCTGGGAAGCGAGGGCTATCAGGTCCTTCAGGCGGAGAATGGACAGGCTGCCGTGGAGATGGTCTATCAGGACCGCTCTATCGATCTGGTCATTATGGATATTATGATGCCGGGAGTCTCGGGAGTGGAGGCGGTGGAGCTTATTCGTAAGCAGTCCACGGTGCCCGTGCTTTTCCTTACGGCAAAGTCCCAAGAGCAGGATAAGGTGGACGCCTACTCCCAAGGAGGGGACGACTATCTCGTTAAGCCCTTCTCCCAGACTGAGCTGATTATCAAGGTTAAGTCCCTCCTAAGAAGATATACGGAGTATCAAAAACCCGCCAATCAGATTGGAGGCAACCCCTCCTTCGGCGACAATATCCAGCTGGACAGCAAGAGAAGATGCGCCATCAAAGAGGATAAGCAGATTCCTTTGACGGACAAAGAATACGCCATCATGAGATATTTTGTTGAGCACCGCGGAGAAATCGTGGGCAACAAAGAGCTTTACGAAGGCGTTTGGGATGACAATTATCTTCCATCCGACGGCAATACCGTCATGGTTCATATTCTAAATCTCAGAAAGAAGCTTGAAGAGGATGCCAACCATCCGCAGATAATCAAGACCATCTGGGGAAAGGGATATAAGGTTGAATAATAAAAAGCATTTTATTTCTTTGAACTTCAAACTCTTTCTTGTTGTATTGGGAGCATTGATTGCAACGGCCGTTGCCTTCTTTCTTCTTAACGTGTTTCAGGATGCGGTGGCAGAGCGGGTATATCTTTCCGATACCGCAAGGGAGAGGCAGGTAAACGAAGCCTACGAAGAGCTGGCTAAAACCATCAAGCGCTATAGTGTCAAGAGCACGGACACGGAAAGGCTTCAAAACTGGATCAAGAAGCAGGACTATGTTCACCTGATGGTTTACGACAATAAGTCCATCTCCTTCGAGGGAGGCTGGCTCTATAGCCCCACTGCTCCGGAGGGAACGGAAAGCGAAACCGAAGAGAAGAACGAAGTTGAATACGACGAGAGCAGCCCCAGAATCACACCGGAAACCTTTAATGAAGATCTTAAGAACAGAATCATAGATTTTAACGACGGCCCATACTACGTATTTATCGACGTTTTCAGGGAGCAGCATTTCTATAGAATCATGTTCTTTGTAAAAGCGATAGTTTGTATGCTGACCTTAATAGGTATCGTGCTCATTTACAATGCCAGAGTGCTGGGCCGCGTAATCAGGCTGTCCCAAAGGGTGCAGACCGTAAGCGACGGAGATCTGGATGCGGTTATAGAAGCCACCTCCAACGACGAGGTTGGTCTTTTAGCGACAAACGTGGACAATATGAGAGACTCCATGTTGGAAAGGCTTAAGAACGAGCAGGAGGCCTTTGATGCAAATACCCAGCTGATCACGGCAATGTCCCACGACATCAGGACGCCACTCACATCCCTTATTGGATATCTGGACATTATAAAAAGCGGAAAATACAATTCCCAGGAGGAGATGGATAAATACGTGGACACCTGCAGGGACAAGGCCTTCCAGCTTAAGGATTTGTCGGACAAGCTCTTCCAATACTTCCTGGTTTTCGGCAGCAAAGAAGAGAAAGAACTGGAGGTTTTCGACGCCAGCATCCTCCTTCACCAGATTATCTCCGAGCACTCCGCGGAAATCATGAGCTATGGATTTACGGTGGATTTGGACTATAGGATCGAGGAAGATGTAGATATCAAAGCCGACGTATCCGGAATGCGTAGACTCTTCGACAATATCTTCTCCAATATAATGAAGTATGCGGACAAGAGTTCCCATGTAAGGGTTCACGCCATAGAAGAAAACAATCAGATAATCGTAAGAGTTTTCAACGCTATTCTCGAAACCTCCCGAATGGTGGAAAGCAATAAGATAGGTCTTAAGACCTGCGAAAAGATTTGTAAGGACATGGGAGGGGACTTTAGTTATAGAGATGAGGGCCCGGTCTTCGTGGTAAGAATCATCCTCCCTGTCTATAAGGAGATAGAAGAGGGAGGCTCCGAAGAGGGAGATCCTCAAGAAGCTTCAAGTGTAGTTTCCTCTGACGGCGGGTATAAAACACCTATGTCGGAGAGAATCACCAGAGACTTAACGGATGAAATTGAAAGAGCGCAGTTGAGGGGTTAAACCTTCAGCTGCTCTTTTTACTTTAATGTAGCAAAGCACCGGGAAGTGGTGTATAATCATCTGTATATATTTTTCAGAAAGGATGAATATACATGGAAAAGCGTTTCTATCAAAAAGAGATTGAAACCATGGACAGAGAGAGCATGCGTGCTTTACAGAGCGAAAGGCTGGTAAAGCAGGTTAAGCATGTTTGGGACAATGTGCCCTATTATAGAAACTTGATGGAAGAAAAGGGTGTTACCCTTGATGACATAAAGGGCATTGATGATCTTCACAAGCTGCCCTTTCTTACCAAGGACGATCTCAGGGATCAGTATCCCTATGGACTTCTTGCAACGGATATAGAAAACTGTGTAAGAATTCAATCAACCTCCGGAACCACGGGAAAGAGGGTAGTTGCCTTCTATACTCAGGATGACGTTAATCTTTGGGAGGACTGCTGCGCCAGAGCTTTGGTGGCCGTTGGTGCGGACAAAGGTGACGTATGCCAGGTAAGCTATGGCTACGGACTCTTCACGGGAGGCCCGGGGCTTAACGGAGGATCTCACAAGGTGGGATGTCTCACTCTCCCCATGTCCTCCGGAAATACGGACAGGCAGATTCAGTTCATGCTGGATCTTGGAGCCACGGTGCTTTGTTGCACTCCATCCTATGCAGCCTTCCTGGCGGAATCCCTAAAGGAGGCGGGCCTCAGCCCGGAAGACAATAAACTGAAGGCTGGAATCTTTGGTGCGGAGCCCTGGACCGAAGAGATGAGAAGAGATATAGAAAAGAACCTTGGCATCAAAGCCTACGACATCTACGGATTGACGGAAACCTCGGGCCCGGGCGTTGCCTTCGAATGCCGGGAGCAGTCGGGCATGCATATAAACGAGGACCACTTCGTTGCGGAAATAATCGATCCGGATACGGGAGAGGTGCTGCCTGAAGGAGAGAAGGGTGAATTGGTTTTCACCTCCCTAACAAAGGAAGCCTTCCCCTTGCTTAGATATAGAACCAGAGATATTACGGTGCTGAGCAGAGAGAAATGCTCCTGCGGAAGAACCCTGGTTAAGATGAAGAAGCCCATGGGAAGATCCGACGACATGCTCATCATTCGCGGAGTCAATGTCTTCCCCTCCCAAATCGAGACCGTGCTTCTTAAGGAGGGCTATACGCCCAATTACCAGATCGTGGTTGACAGGGTAAACAATACGGACACCTTGGACGTATATGTGGAGATGAATCCGGAATCCTTCTCCGACGTGGTTAAGGACATCGGCAGCGATGCCGATAAGCTGGCAGGAGCCATGAAAACCATGCTGGGCATTAGCCCCAAGGTTCACCTGGTGGCACCCAAGAGCATTGTAAGGAGCGAGGGCAAAGCGGTAAGAGTCATAGATAATCGTAAGCTTCACGATTGATGAAGAAAGGAGTATCGAAATGGCAATAAGACAGTTATCCATATTTGTTGAGAATAAAAAAGGCGCCCTTAAGGATGTGCTTAAGATCCTGGCGGTAAGGGGCGTGGGCTTAAGAGCCATGACCATTGCCGACACCAAGGACTTTGGTATACTTAGAATAATAGTTGACGATATTGACGGGGGAATGAAGGCCTTCGAGGATGAAGAGGTGGTTTATTCCGTAACGGATGTTGTTGCCGCTGAATGCGGTGACCATCCCGGCGGATTGGCGTCCATTCTGGAGGTTTTGATGGATGCGGATATCGATATTGAATACACCTATGCCTTCGTTGTGGAATCGGGAGACAGAGCCTGCGCCATTCTTCGCTTAAGCGATACGGAGAAGGGGGAAGCGGCTCTTTACGACGCAGGAGTGCCTTTGATCTCGGAGGACGAACTGCTGAGAATATAAATGACTTGGCCTTTGATCATAAGGCCATTGACGATAAGGAGAGGTAATGCAGGGACTTACTTCCTTTGAAGTAAAAGAAAGACAAGAAGCAGGGCTGGCCAATGTTAGGGTGGACACCTCCACCAGAACCATTGGAACGATAATCAAGGAGCAGGTATTTACCTATTTCAACTTGATCTTTGTTATATTAGCGGTCCTGCTTATTTCCGTGGGTTCGTTTAAGAATCTTACCTTCATGCTTCTGGTGCTTGCCAATACAGCGATCGGAATTTTCCAGGATGTAAGAGCAAAGAAAAAGCTAGACAGCCTAAGGCTTCTGAAGATGCCTCGGGTTTTGGCTGTGAGGGACGGAATGGAAACGGAGGTCCCGGTTGAGAAGCTGGTTAGAGATGACGTGGTTGTTCTCAAAGCGGGAAACCAGATTCCCGCAGACGCCAAAGTAATCGAAGGCTGCATCCAGGTAAACGAAGCCCTCTTAACAGGTGAGGCGGATGAAATAAACAAGAACGCAGGAGACAGACTTCTTTCAGGCAGCTTTGTGGTGTCGGGAGAATGTATGGCGGTCTTGACTGAAGTTGGCCGAGAAGCATATATTTCCAAGCTCACAATCGAAGCAACAAAGAATAAACACGGAGACGACTCGGAAATGATTCTTACCCTGGATCGTTTGGTTAAGGTGGTTGGAATAATCATCATCCCCGTGGGACTTATTCTCCTGATTCAGGAATGGGCCATAAGGGGAGGCACCTTCTCCGACAGCGTAATATCAATGGTTGCGGCAATCCTGGGAATGATCCCGGAGGGACTTTATGTAACCGCCAGCATTGCCATGGTTGTTTCTGCCTTAAGGCTTGCAAGAAAAGACGTGCTGGTTCAGAATATGCGCTGCATTGAATCCCTGGCCCGTGTTGACGTTCTCTGCGTGGACAAGACGGGAACAATTACGGAAACCGCCATGAAGGTTGAAGGCATAACCCAGGTGGATAGAAGCATATCCGAGGATTATCTCTATGGCCTGATGGGGGACTTTGTTCAGAGTCAGGCGACTGACAATGCAACCATGGAAGCCCTGAAGGAATACTTTGTTGAGAAAGAGGGAAGGCCGCCCATAGACATATGCGGTTTTTCTTCCAAATATAAATATAGCGGCGTGGTTTTTGCCGACGGCAATTATGTAATGGGTGCGCCGGAATATATTCTTCGAGATGAAATCGTAAGATACGAAAACTATATAAGGGACATGATGGAGGCAGGATACCGAGTGCTTGCCTTTGCTCGGGTAAGCGACGTTCCCAAGGGGCAGGTTCTCACGGGAGAGGCGAAGCTCCTTGCCCTGATTTTCATTGTGAACCCGGTTAGGGAATCTGCTGCGGAAACCTTTAGATACTTCGCCGAAAACGGTGTGGATATTAAGGTTCTCTCCGGAGACAATCCGGAAACCGTTTCTCAGGCGGCAATTCAGGCGGGAATCCCGGGAGGGGATCACTATCTGGATGCCCGTCAGCTTCTTAATGAGAAGGCCGTCTATGATGCGGTGGAAAGATTTACGGTTTTCGGCCGAGTAAGCCCTGAACAAAAGCAGATGTTCGTCAAGGCTATTCAGAGCCAGGGCAAGACCGTGGGAATGACGGGAGACGGAGTCAACGATATTTTGGCTCTTAGAGATGCGGACTGCTCCGTTGCCATGGCGTCGGGAAGCGAAGCGGCATCCAATGCGGCACAGCTGGTGCTGCTGGATTCCGACTTCAGCAAAATGCCTTCGGTTGTATCCGAGGGAAGAAGGGTGGTAAACAATCTTCAGAAGGTTGCTTCCCTTTATTTAACAAAGAATATTTTCTCCCTGCTATTGGCGCTTTTCTCGGTGGTAAGTGTGCTGACTTATCCCCTTAAGCCTTCGCAGATTACACTGATAAGCATGTTCACCATTGGGGTGCCGTCCTTCATCTTGTCCTTGGAGCCCAATAACAAACTGATTAAAGGAAGCTTCCTTGGAAACGTATTGAA
>CAJOQI010000149.1 GCA_905236895.1 uncultured Peptostreptococcaceae bacterium
CCCCGGACCAGGAGGTCCTTGCTTTGGCCGGTTTTAAGAAGGGATCCGTACAGGATCTGCCTTCTGTAAGAAGGGTTTATGTAAGCCTTAAGGACATGAGCGCCGAATCTCTCAGAATGGGAATTAATAAGGCTCTGAACGCGCTGAAGGGTCATAAGGTTGAATGCCTCAGGATGCCCCATTTAAGAGCCTCCTATAGAGACGATATTGAGGGAGCTCTTACTGCCATTGCGGAAGGCTTTGTTCTTTCCCAGTATTCCTTCGATAAGTATAAAAGCGAGAAGGAAGAAGGAAAACTGAGAGAGGTATTGGTCAGCGTTTCGGGAACGGATCCCAATACTGCAATGAGAGCATTGGAAAAGGGTAAGCTTTTGGCGGAGGCCACCAATTATGTAAGGGATATCGGAAACGAATTCCCTCAGGTATATACCTCCATTGATATGACGGCAGATGCCGAAAGTCTGGCTCTTAAATATACCAATGTATCCTGTGAGCATTTTGGGAAAGACTATCTGAAGAAGCAGGGGATGAACGCCTTCCTGGCGGTAAACCAGTCCAGCCCCTATGGACCTGCTCTGATTCACCTCACATATAAACCAAGGGAAGGAAGCAAAGGAAAGATCTGCTTTGTCGGAAAAGGTTTGACCTATGACAGCGGCGGAATATCCCTTAAGTCCAATCCATACAATATGAAGTCCGATAAATGCGGCGCCGCCGCGGCTCTTGGAATAATCAAAGCCGCCGTAGACCTGGATGTGCCCTATGAAATTCACAGTGTCCTTGGTGTTACGGAGAATATGATCGGAGCCAATGCCTATAAGCCGGACGATATTGTTATTGCAAAGAACGGCACAAGCATTGAGATAAACAATACCGACGCAGAAGGACGCCTGGTTCTTGCCGACTGTCTCACATGGGCCCAGGAAGAGATTAAGCCGGATATGGTTATCGATATGGCCACCCTTACGGGAGCCTGCATCATGGGACTTGGTGCCTTTACCACAGGAGTCCTTGGAAACAATTACGACCTTCAGGTGGATTTCAAAAAGAAGGCTCAGGAAAGCGGGGAACTCTATACGGTTCTCGAATTCAACGACCACCTGGGGAAAACCATTGAGTCCAAGGTTGCGGATATAAGAAACTCCGTTCCGGGAGGAACAGGAGGAGCAATTACCGCCGGAATGTTCCTGAGCAAATTCATCAAAGATGAATATAAGGACAAATGGCTTCACCTGGATATAGCAGGCCCCTCTTTTAGCAACGACGGTTGGGGATACAATCCACCGGGTGCCACGGGAGCTGCAGTAAGAGGATGTATTTATTATCTCTTGGCAAAAGCAGCCGAATAATGGTATAATAAAGCATACTTAGAATTAATGCCGCCACCTGCCGGATATGAAATCCGATTGGAGGCGGCGTTTTTTTATGTCCTGGTTTGTGAATGGGCGAGAGTGAGAAAGTGTTTAATGGTGTTTGACATATACCCTATAGGGGTATAGAATACAAGCGGAAGATAATCGGAGTCGGATTGGATGCTTTGTTGGAGGAATGAATATGGCAAGAAATAAAGAAAGCTGCTGTTGCCACGGCGGTAAAACCAAGGAAAGAGAAGAAAAGG
This sequence comes from uncultured Peptostreptococcaceae bacterium, assembly GCA_905236895.1. GTDB lineage: Bacteria > Bacillota > Clostridia > Peptostreptococcales > Anaerovoracaceae > Eubacterium_B. The sequence continues at coordinate 1,619 of CAJOQI010000149.1, forward strand.
AATATAAGGATCTGATCAATCGCTTAAACAGAATCGAGGGACAGATTAGGGGAATCAAGGGTATGGTGGAAAAGGACGCCTATTGCCCTGATATTCTGGTCCAGGTTGCGGCAGCCAATGCGGCCCTTAACAGCTTCAACAAGGTGCTTCTGTCCAATCATATAAAAACCTGTGTCACAAGAGATATTAAAGAAGGAAAAGACGAGACCGTGGATGAACTTGTGGCAACACTTCAGAAGTTGATGAAATAAAATGGAAAAATATCAAGTTACGGGAATGAGCTGTGCGGCCTGTCAGGCTCGTGTGGAAAAGGCGGTGAACAATGTACCCGGCGTGGAAAACTGCGCCGTTAGTTTGCTTACCAATTCCATGGGAGTTGAGGGAAGCGCAGACCCGGAGGAGATAATCAAAGCCGTAAGAGAGGCGGGCTACGGAGCCAGCCTTGAAAAGAAGGAAAGGGCAGCAAAGGATGAAGATGTTCTGGCGGATCGGGAGACTCCCCTCCTAAAGAAGCGACTCATTGCTTCCCTTGGTTTTTTGATTGTGCTCATGTATTTCTCCATGGGACATATGATGTGGGGATGGCCTGTGCCTTCATTCTTCCAAGAAAACCATGTGGCCCTGGGAATTCTCCAAATGCTTCTGGCGGGAATAATCATGGTAATCAACCAGAAATTCTTCCTAAGCGGTTTCAATGGCCTCCTTCACGGAAGCCCCAATATGGATACCTTGGTTGCCTTGGGCTCGGGAGTATCCTTCCTATGGAGTACATATATCCTCTTTGCCATGAGCGGTGCTCAGGCCAGGGGCGATCATGAGGCGGTAATGAAGTATATGATGGAATTATACTTCGAGTCCGCAGCAATGATTCTAACTTTGATTACCGTTGGAAAAATGCTGGAGGCTAAATCCAAGGGAAGAACCACGGATGCTCTTAAGGGGCTGATGAAGTTGGCTCCAAAAACAGCCACGGTAATTCGGGACGGAATTGAAGAGGAAATCCCAATTGAGGATCTTAAGGTTGGGGATATCTTTCTTGTTCGCCCCGGAGAAAACATCCCCGTTGACGGCGTGGTAATTGAGGGAACAACAGCTATCGACGAGTCGGCCCTGACGGGAGAGTCCATTCCAGTGGATGTGGCGAAGGGAGACAAGGTTTCCGCAGCCACCACCAATCTAAACGGATTCATTAAATGCGAAGCAATAAGGGTTGGGGAAGACACCACCCTTTCTCAGATAATAAAGATGGTAAGCGACGCCGCGGCAACAAAAGCGCCCATTGCCAAGATTGCAGACAGGGTTTCGGGAATCTTTGTTCCCGTGGTAATTGGAATAGCCATGGTTACCGTCGTAGTCTGGCTTTTGCTTGGAAAGGAAGCGGGCTATGCGCTTGCAAGGGGCATATCGGTTCTTGTTATCAGTTGTCCTTGCGCGCTGGGTCTTGCAACCCCCGTTGCCATAATGGTGGGAAACGGCGTTGGTGCCGGGAACGGAATACTGTTTAAGACCTCCGCTTCTTTGGAAGAGACGGGAAAAGCCACTACCGTGGTTTTGGACAAGACGGGAACCATAACAAAGGGCGAACCAAGAGTTACGGATATAATTCCTTCCCTTGGTGTGGAGGAAGAAAAACTTCTTGCTCTGGCCTGGGCTTTGGAGAGAAAGAGCGAGCACCCCCTGGCGAAGGCAATAACAAGCCTTGGAATGGAGAGGGGTATTGGTGCAGATGATGGAGCTTACGGAAGTCCATACCGCGAAATAAGTGACTTCCGGATTCTCCCGGGTAATGGTCTTCAAGGAAGGGCGAAATCCTTGGATGGTAGACGGGAGGTAGAGATAGCCGGGGGAAATCTTTCCTTTGTTGAAACCAAGGGAAGGGTGCCGGAGGAATTGGTGGAAGAGGCCGAGGCTTTGTCGGCGGAAGGAAAGACCTGTCTATACTTTGCGGAAGGTGATAGAATACTTGGTGTCATTGCAGTGGCTGATGTGCTTAAGGAGGAAAGCCCCGATGCCATCGCCCGGTTAAAGGATATGGGCCTTAAGGTGGTAATGCTCACGGGAGACAATGAGAGAACGGGCAAAGCCATTGGAGAAAAGGCGGGAGTCGATCGGGTTATAGCCGGAGTTTTGCCCGAGGGTAAGGAGAAAGTTGTCCGGGATCTTCAAAAAGATGGCAAGGTTATCATGGTGGGAGACGGTATTAACGACGCACCGGCTCTTACGGCGGCGGATATGGGAATGGCCATAGGCGCCGGAACGGATATAGCCATGGATGCTGCGGATATAGTTCTGGTAAACAGCAAGCTTTCCGACGTGCCTGCGGCAATCAGGCTTTCCAAGGCCACACTTAAGAATATTCACCAGAATCTTTTCTGGGCCTTCTTCTATAATGTTATAGGAATCCCCTTGGCGGCGGGAGTATTCATCAAAGCCTTCGGCTGGACTCTTAATCCCATGTTCGGGGCTGCAGCCATGAGCTTGTCCAGCTTCTTCGTGGTGACCAATGCCTTGAGGCTTAATCTGGTGGATATCTACGGAGGAACAAATAGAGGCGCCGAAGCAGGTGGGATTGGAAAAGGAGTAGAGAACCGTCAGACGGATGAGAAAGAAACAAAAGTAATAGATATGGAAAATGCTAAGGAGGATAAATCGATGAAAAAGACAATGACAATCGAAGGAATGATGTGCCCTCATTGCGAGGCTACTGTTAAAAAGACCCTTGAGGCTCTTGAGGGAGTTGAGAGCGCAGAGGTTAGCCACGAAAAGGGAACAGCAATTGTAAGCTTAAGTGAAGAGGTTAGTGACGAGACTCTTAAAACCGCTGTTGAAGAGCAGGAATACAAGGTTATTTTCGTAGAATAGAAGGTTTGTGAGAAATTGGCGTTTTAGAGGCTATATTTCATGGGATATTTATTGAATATAGTTATGATAATAGGAACCGTCCTTCTTGCAATCGCCTTGGGTGATTTAATTGCCATAGGTCCATATAAGAAGGTGGAGCCCGAAAAACAATCAGGAGAAGGGGAAAAGAGCCTTCCCATGGGCGTGGAGAAGGTTGCCAGGATTATCAGGACCCAAAGCTTTGTTGAAAAGCAGGAGGGACCCTCTTGTGGTGGCTTTGCGGCGGCCTATGCCTTAAGGCATTTTGGCGTGGAAGCCAAGGGACAGGACATTTATGGAGAAATGTTCAAGATTTTCAAAGGAAATGTCCATATCAGAGAGGTCAAGAAGGCCCTTAAAAAGCGTGGAATAATCTCAACTCTGTGCAAAGGCTCCATAGAAACCCTAAAAGAAGAGATAGATAAGGGCTATCCGGTCATATTGTGGGTCAGATCCAAACCCAAGTCCTGGGATTATCACTTTTTTGTGGCGGTGGGATACGATACGGAGTATAACATCTATATTGCGGATTCCGCCTATGCACCTAAAACCATGAAAATGGACATATTTCAGGGAATTCCCCCCTATAATAGGGTGATTCCCAAGGACTATTTCCTTGAAATATGGGATACGGCATGCTTTTTTATGCCCACCTATAAAAATATTTATTTGATAATCAGGCGGGAAGGATCCGAAGTTCTCGGAGAAATGGCTAAATAGAGCCATTTCTTGGGAAAAAGCCTGAAATGGGAAAAATCCCCTAGATTGTGGGCTTTGATAGAGAAAAACACAGAATATTGTGGTTGGGATGGAGGAAAAACGGATGCGAGAGAGCGTGTTCGATACTCCCGCCCAGAAAGCATTGAAACTGCGTGATTTAGCATAGTGAAAACAACCCTAAAATCTTTGAAAAAAATTCAAAAAAGGGGTTGTTTTTTATTTCCTAATATTATATACTAACAAGGCTTGCTTTGGGCGAAGACACAGAAAGTTGCTGAGCTATCAGGTAATTTCTGTTGAGAATTGTCTCCACATGATGGGGGCGAGGGCATTCGCCGGTTGTTTTGCGGGGTGAAAAAGAGCGAACGCACGGAAGGGTGTACGGGCAAGCGACCCGGGCAACAAACCCGGAGAAATGGCTAAAAACCAATAAAAATCAAGATACACCTTCCGCAAACCGAAAACGAATAGCCTTGTACGAGAATAGCGAAAAGAGTACAGAAGCTAAGCTACAGGAGGAAAAAATGAGCGAATTAAAGAAAATCAGAATCAAGCTTAAAGCCTATGATCACGCACTGCTGGACAAGTCCGCTGCAAAGATCGTTGAGACTGCCAAGAAGACAGGCGCCGACGTTTCCGGCCCCATTCCACTTCCCACAGAGAAGGAAGTCGTAACGATCCTGAGAGCTGTTCACAAATATAAGGACAGCCGTGAGCAGTTTGAACAGAGAACCCACAAGCGTCTCATCGACATCATCAACGCCACACCCCAGACAATGGACACTCTTACAAAGATTGACCTTCCTGCCGGCGTAGATATCGAGATCAAGCTGTAAGCTGAAACCAAAAGCGTAAGTAACCAAGTTACTTAGTACGAACGGGGTCCAATACCGCATTTCTGAAAAGGCCTTCCCGAAAAACCTGTGTAGAAAGGGAAGTTGATGCAAAGAGCCTTTGGTGAAGAGAGGAAACGAACCCGGTCCAATGTAAGAACGGAGGAAATATGAAAACAATCTTAGGAAAGAAAATCGGCATGACCCAGATTTTCGCAGAGAGCGGAGAGGTCATCCCGGTAACGGTCATTCAGGCCGGTCCCGAAGTAGTAACCCAGATCAAGACGGTTGAGACTGACGGATACAATGCAGTTCAGGTAGGTTTCGAAGATCAGAAGCCCCAGAGAGTGAACAAGCCCATGACAGGACATTTCGCAAAGAGCGGCACAGCTCCCAAGAAGTATCTGGCAGAGTTCACAGTAGAAGAGGGTGAAGCCTATGAGCTTGGACAGGAAATCACAGTTGCTGATTTCGAAGAAGGATGCAAGCTGGATGTAATCGGAACATCCAAGGGTAAAGGAACCCAGGGTAATATCAAGAGACACGGACATCACAGAGGACCCATGACCCACGGTTCCAAGCATAAGAGACTCCACGGTGCTTTGGCAGGTGCTACTTATCCCTCCAGAGTATTCAAGGGAAACAAGTCCCCGGGAAGAATGGGACGTGAAACAGTTACAGTTCAGAACGTCACACTGGTAAAGGTTGACGCAGACAGAAACCTGATGCTGATCAAGGGAGCAGTTCCCGGCGGCAAGGGTAGCCTGGTAAGAGTACGCTGCGCCATCAAAGGCCAGAGTAAATAGGACCCGGGAAGGAGGAAAGTAGAATGGCAAAAGTAACCATGCTCAATATGGAAGGCAAGGAAGCCGGTACCATCGAGCTTAAAGAC
>CAJOQI010000150.1 GCA_905236895.1 uncultured Peptostreptococcaceae bacterium
GCCGTGGTAGTCTCCCACTCACCCCAGTCATGACCAAGAGCTTCAAGATCATTCGTCTCCACATGGGAGGCGTCGTTCTTGCATGTGAGCTGCTCCTCGCCCTTTTCGGTACAGGTTGGCGCTTTTGTTGTTTCCCATTCAGACCAGTCATGGCCGATAGGATCTATATCTTCTGTTCTGGTTTCTTCACAAATCTCGCAAGTAAAGGTTTTTTCGCCCTTTTCTGTGCAAGTAGGCTCTGTGGTTACTTCGCCGTCGTCCCACTTATGAGTGTTGTGTTCCCAGATAGCATAGAGTTTCGTATCCTCGGAGAAATCGGTTACGGTTCCCGGAGTATAGGAATCTCCGGAGCCGTCCGGTTCGGTATTCCATTCAACAAAGTCATGGTAGTCATCCCAAGTTGCTGCTTCAGGAATCTCAATTTCTTCGCCTTTGTCAACTTTGATCGTTGTGGGTTCTTCCTTTCCTTTGAAAAGTCCACCAAGAGGATCAAAGATCAAGGAGAGAATCTTTCTCCACTGAGCTGTAAAGAGTGTATCTTCTTTTACTGTATAGTCGTCATCCTCCTGATACAGTGCACCTCCCGACAACAACCAGCCCAGGAATCTGAAGCCATCGCGTGTAGCTCCTTCGGCAATCGTTATTTCTTCGCCGTATTCGTGGGTGTATTCGGTTGGTTCTGTTTTTCCGTTAAACTCTCCGCCGGCTGGATCGTAGGTGATAGTATGCTGATCAATCTTCCAGATTGCATAGAGGGTAACTTCACCTGCAGCAATTTCTTCTGGAGTGAGTGTTAAAGTACCACCTGCAGCAATCTCTTTTTCGGAAGCGTTCTTATCTCTGGTCCAACCCAGGAAGGTGTAGAAGCCTCTGGTGGGTTCATCGCCTGGAAGGGTATTGGATGCCGTCATGGTTTCAAAGTCTGAAGGCATATTAGCTACTGTATCGGTAGTATTCTCATTGAAGATAACTTCTACAGGAGCTTCTTCCCAGATTGCATAGAAAGTGACAGCTTCGTCAACCGTGTAGTACTGGTGTTCGGCATCATAACCATCGCCTGTGCCATCAGCTTTGGTATTCCACTCTTTGAAAGTGTAGAAGGTACGTGTAGCTTCTTCTGCGATGGTGAGGTCATCACCATAGCCGTGGACTTCGGTAGTTGGATCTTCCGAATTTCTGAAAGCACCACCATTGGGGTTGTAGGTTATATCCACATCCTTTGGAGTCCACTGTGCGTAGAAGGTTACTTCTGTTTCCCCTTCAGGGAATGTGTAAGTGTCTCCCGGTTCGTAGGGATTTTCCTGTCCGTGTGCATCGGTTGTCCAATGAACGAAGTTGTAATGTTCTCTGGTTGGAGTGTTGTTTGTTCCTTCAGGTATGGTGTATGATTCTCCAACTAAATCGCTGCCGGTTGGTATATTGGCTACAGAGGAATCATCGCCGGCATTGGCATCGAAGGTTACCTTGTTAGCATTAATAGTAAGCTTACCCAGATTCTCCGTAATATTGTAGTTATCCGGGTCGTTGTCGCCCCAGTTAATAACATATCCGTTATCGCTTTCGCCAACATCTGTCTGGCTTCCTGTAATCTTGATTGTCACCACCTCGCCGGGAACCAGTTGAACTTCGGTGGCCTCGTCAGAAAGGTCAATAGGATCTCCTCCGTCAATGGATATGGAACCAATCGGATTAGTCAATGCAGTTCCATCATAGTGCCTTGTTGCACCTTCTGTAGTAATACTGATATCCAAAGGCACTATTTCAAAGATGTTATTCTTGACCGGTATGCTGACTCCTAGATTCTGCCACGATCCATCGTTATCGTGATGAGTCCAGAGATAGGCAACATCCGGAAGACTCGCTTGGCCAACATCCTTTTTTGAAACCTGGAATCCGTTTTCGGCATTGACCTTGGCATATACGTTGTGGGTATCTTCGCCCACGGTGTATTTTCCTACGCGTACATAATCAACATATTTATAGTCTCCATGTGTTGGGGGATTATCAGTTTCCTGAACTCCGAAGTAGCCTGATCCATGGCTTTCGGTAGTATAGTACTTCATATAGGATGTCTGGACCTGACCATTGTATTTACGAACTTCCCCGAAGGCTGTCAGCTCATTGGTCAGGGTGGAAGATATATCTGCAAGAGGAGCCCATACTGCGTAGAGGGTTATATTGCTCTCTTCAGTCGGATATTCATCTCCCGGCTGTCCGGACTGATCAGGAACTTCACTGGAAGGATCTACGCTCCATCCTGCGAAAATGAGTGTTGCATCATCCGGGAGAGGTGATGTAGGAATAAAGCTGGTAATCTTATAGTGCTTATAATTTACCGGAACATTCTCGTCGGTATGTACAACTTCCTGATTGCCTTCCCAGTTGTAGTGGTATTCGACTTTTATGGTGTCTTTGGTCCACTGGGCATAGAGGGTCACATCATCTTCGGTCATAGTGTAATCACTTCCGCCGCCGTATGATGTACCGGTACCATCTTTTTCTGTATTCCATCCGGCAAAGTGGTATTCCAGTAGGCTTGCAGTTCCGAGTTGAATATTCTCACCCGATTTTTCTTCTACCTCTGCAGGATCAGGAAGAACAACTGCGTGTGTGGATTCTTCCGGCTTATTTGCATCGTAGGTAAGTTTTACCTCGGCAACATATCTGGAGTAAACAGTTATGTCATCTGTGATAGCTGAAAGATCGGCTTCCTCTGAACATTCTTCATCTATATACCATTCGTCCAGATCCCAGGGTTTATCCTCTACCGTTTTGGTAGCGGGGTGAGTAGGAGGTGTGGCTGCAGAGCCGGAATCTACTTCTTCCATAGATTTGCCAGGGTCGTCAACAAATGCATTTGCACCGGCATCCTTGAATTTATAGATTACCGTATGCTTCATCAAATCATATTTAGCATAGAAGTTCTTTGGCTCGGTTATATTTTCGTAGTCAGCATCCGTAGCCTTATTTTCTTCTGAGCAGGCTTCATCTGTATACCATCCGTCGAATGCGTACTTCTTACCATCGACGGTTTTTGTTTCGGGTGTTTCCGATGTATCTGGAGCAGAAGTGTTCTGTCCCTCAGGGACCATTTCCTCCTTGAGGAGTGTATCGAAAGCAGTCTTTCCTGCATCCTTAAGATTGAAGGTGATTCTATGCTCTCTCAGTTTATACTTGGCATAGAATGTTTTATCCGCAGTGATATTCTGGAAGTCGCTGTCCAGTGCCTTAGTGGTGCAGGACTGATCGGTATACCATCCATCCAGATCATATATTTGATTATCGTATGTATATGGATCAGGTGCCTCAGTGTTATCAGGCTTTTCTGCGGTGCTTCCAGGTGTAAGAGCAAATGTTTTTACGGAATTAAAGCTAGAATCCTCCGGTTTTTGCAACATGAATGTTACATTGATAGTATTAGGCTTTACCGTGATATAGTAATACTCACGACTACCACTTGTGGAACGGTGGTGACGTATAGTTACCTCCTGGTCTACGCCGGAAGTATTCGTATTGGTAACATTAATGGATTGGCTCTGAGAGTTGCTCGTTTGAACGTAACCTGTTCCGGCTTCTAAGGCCCATGTGCTGGAACTGGTATTTGATCTCAGTGTAATTGTGGAATTTGCCTCAAGCACATAGCGATGAGAAGTGGAGTTTGCCTGGTTGGTACCGTCGCCGTTCGGGTCGGTTTGGCTTCCGGTGGATACATAAATTGTAAAATGATCCGTAACAAAGGTCTGACGATTGGAGTTTCCGTTAGCGTCGATTTCCGTGACTACGGATGCATCGTCGGATACACGATATACCTCTATCTCGTCCTGGCTGTCCAAATCAAGATCCGTTCCGGAGAAGGTTACAGATACCGGAAGCAAAGGCTGAACTTCATTGCCATCAGCATCAACCGGGGTTACATCAATTGCAACTGCGTCAGAAAGGGCGCGGCCCTGGGCTTCCAGCGCTTCCTCTACGGCCTCAATATATTCGTATCCAACCTGGTGAGCAGTTAATCTGCTTCCCTCGGGGAGGCTTCCTTCCGAAGCCTTAAGGGTAACTCTGATTCCGCTTGCATAGGCGGTAAGAGTCATTGCAGGATATTTAACTTCAGGTTCTTCAACCTGTTCTTCTTCCTCCAATGCTTCTTCTTCGTCTTCTTCGGATTCAACTTCGGCGTCCTCTTCAGCTTCAGTCTCTTCCTCAACTTCCTGAGAAGATTCTTCTATATCAAGAGGACCTTCTTCAGCATCTTCCTTGGGGATTTCTTTTGTTTCCTCAAGAGGGGATTCCTCAGCGATTACTTCAGGCGTTTCGATTTCTACTGCTTCTACTTGAGGTTCATCAATAGAAACTTCTTCCTCAGCAATATTATTTGCTGCTTCACCGCCTTCAATAACCTGAGTCGCTGCCGGTTCCAAAGAAATATCGACCTGATCTGTCTCTTCAGATAAGGTTTCCATATTCACTTCTTCGGTTTCTTCGATAATCTCTTCGTAAGGTTCCTCTGCTTCCTCAATAATAGTCTCTTCGACTACGGGGTTGTTTTCCACAACCTCCTCGGAGGGAAGGGCTTCTTCTCCCGGATTATCTATTGGTGTTTGCTGTTCTGAATCATTTGATGCTTCAGTGGGCAAGGGGGCAGTTGCTACCTCGTCGCTGACGTTTTCTTCAGACGCTTGATTTGCTTCTTCATCTTCGGCGGCGATTTGGTCTGTGGAGGTCAAATCGTCGTTGGCAATTGCCGGGAGAGAACTGGTGGTGAAGCAAATCAGCACACATAAGAGCATTGAAAAAATGCGTGTGAAAATTGAATCTCTCTTTTTCATAATATACACCTACCTGTCTTTGAGTTAATAATTAAACTGTCTTTCACGTACGTTATAGTCCTCAAAGAGTTATAGATAGGTTATAGAAATAGAAATAAATAGATGTTTATATAATTTTTTTTGAATTATCGTCTTGCGGTAGCGAGGACGTAAATAGTTATGAAAACAAACCAGATAAAAGGAATAAAGATATAAAGCTTAGGATCTCTCAATTGATAATCCAAATAAGCGAGAATACCGATTGCCAAACCAAGGGAAGCCCAAAAGACCAGAGGGCTTCTTTTTCTTTCGGCATAAGTAGGGGAGTTGTCCCAAAGTTCCACCCCGGTAGACTCCGCCAATGAAACAGCGGCAGGGGTAAAAGTAGAATTGGTCATTACCGCTGCAACGTCGCAGCCGTAATAATTGGCGGCAGCAAAGGCCTCCTGTACGGCATGGTTCCCGACGGGACCTTGATAGTATTTGCACTGAATCGCATAGCGGAGCCCTTTTTTGGAGCAAAGAATATCCGCCCCTTGGTCACCGCTTCCTGCGGTTACCACCACGTCTTTGAAACCGCGCTTTCTTAAAATCTGAGCACAGACTCTCTCAAAGCGTACCCCGTCTGGCATTGAGGGGTCGCCCCCTGTGGCTTCTTCCATGGAGAGACCACCAAAGAGATGTTTATAGAGTCTCCACGGCAAAACCACGACCTTCGCCAAAAAAGACGAGGTCGTGGTCAGAATAAACCATATTATTTTAAATGGTAAGGCTAAGAGCCATTTCAAAAGATTAACCAAAACTTAGACTATTTCTTCTTGGTTGTCTTCTTGGCAGGGGCTTTCTTAGCAGGAGCCTTCTTAGCAGGAGCTGCCTTCTTAGCAGGAGCCTTCTTGGCAGGAGCTGCCTTCTTAGCAGGAGCCTTCTTGGCGGGAGCTGCCTTCTTAGCAGGAGCCTTCTTGGCGGGAGCTGCCTTTTTAGCAGGTGCCTTCTTGGCTGGAGCCTTCTTAGCAGCAGGCTTCTTTGCAGGAGCTGCTTCCTCAACAACTACTACTGCGTTCTTGCTGTTCTTAACAACAGAAGCGATTCCGTTCTGAGCGGAAGAAAGCTTTACATATCCTTCGCTTACTGCAAGTACGGCACCGTTCTTGCCCTTAAGACGGAAGCGATAGTGCTTCTTGGCATCCTGATAGATCTCGAATTTGGGATTGGCTACCTTCTTGAATCCCTTTTTGGTCTGATCTTCAACCTTTGCAGCGGCAGCAGCCTTCTGCCATGTATCAACTGCCTTCTTAGCAGCGGCTTCTGTTGGATAGAAGTCGTCGCCGGAAGCAACGATTAAACCGTTGGCTGCCTTAAGGTCAAATCTCAGACCTTTCTTGCTTTTTTTGATAACAAACTTTCCCATGGTTTTCCTCCATAATAATTAGAAAAATATTTTGTTTTTTTAATAATAACCCCAATGGTTTGAAATTTCAAGCAAAAACAACGGAAAGATACTTCCCCTGGATTTGAAAGAAACCAGGGGAAGTGTTATGATTAAAACCAGGGGAAGCTTCCCCTGGTTTTAGAAACCAAGGTAAGGCAAAAGAAAAGGACCAACATAAGGATATGAAAGAAAAAATTGGAATAGTTGATATGGGTGGGGGAAGCCGCGGCATCTACGGAGCCGGGGTTTTCGATTACTGCATGGATCGGGATATTTCCTTTGATCTCGTAATAGGGGTATCCGCAGGGGGAGCCAACGGAGCAAGCTATCTCTCCGGCCAGCGAGGCCGCAATTACAGATTCTACAACGACTACGCATTCCGCAAGGAATATATGGGAGTGGAGAATATAAGGGACACGGGCTCCTATATCGGGTTTGACTATATCTTCAGTACCCTGAGTAACGAAGACGGAGAGGATCCCTGGGACTTTGATGCTTTCGAAAAGAATCCGGCGGACTTTATAGTGGTAGCGACGGATGCGGACACGGGAGAGGCGGTCTATTTCGAAAAGAAGGATATGAGGAGAAACGAATATGACTTCCTCAAAGCCTCCAGCTGCGTTCCGGGAATCAACAGACCATACATAATAAGAGAGCAAAGATTCTTTGATGGAGGATTAAGCGACCCGCTGCCCTTCAGAAAGGCTTTTGAATGGGGCTGCGACAGGGTGGTTCTCATCCTTACAAAACCAATCGACAGCAATTGGACCGGCGGAGGAGAAAGGCTGCTGGCCAAAACCCTTCAAAGAGAGTATCCTGAGGCGGCGAAAGATTGGAAGAGAGGTTTAATCTCTATCACCATTCTCTTCGTGAAGCCCGAATGCTTGCTAAGGCGGGGATGGTTTTAATCGTGGCTCCCGACGATATTGGGGAGATTAGAATGTTTTCCCAAAACCACGAGTCCTTGGACCGCCTGTATCTAAAAGGATATGAGGACGGAGAAGCAATAAAGGACTTTTTAAGGAACCTTTAATGTGGTATCATCAATATATATATAGAAAGATCGTTGTTTTTAATGAAAGGAGTACAAAATGGGTTTTCTCATTTTTCTGCTGGTTTTGATTGCTATCGCAGGTGCTGTTGCGACAACATGTCTTCGCATTGTGCCTCAGGAGCAGGCCTATATTATAGAATTCTTGGGTAAGTATAAGGCTACCTGGGGAGCCGGACTTCATATTAAGATTCCTTTCTTGGAGAGAGTTGTAAGAAAGATTTCCCTCAAGGAGCAGGTTCTGGACTTCCCGCCCCAACCCGTAATCACCAAGGATAACGTATCCGTAAATATCGACTCTGTAGTATTTGCCAAGGTTTTTGATCCTCGTCTCTATACCTACGGCGTTGAGAATCCCATTGCAGGTCTTCAGAATCTGTCTGCCACCACACTCCGTAATATTATAGGTAGTATGGAGCTGGACCAGACCCTCACATCTCGTGATAAGATCAACAGCCAGCTTGAAGTAATCCTGGACCAGGCAACAGATGCTTGGGGAATCAAGGTTACCCGTGTAGAACTTAAAAACATCATGCCTCCTCGCGAAATCGAAGAAGTAATGACCAAGCAGATGAGAGCTGAGCGTGAACGTCGTCAGACCGTACTTGAAGCTCAGGCTCACCAGGAAGCAGTTGTATCAAGAGCAAAGGGTGATAAGGAAGCAAAGGTTCTAGCAGCAGAAGCTGAAAAGGAAGCAAAGATCGCCATTGCAGAAGGTCAGGCAAAGTCCATTGAGCTGGTATATCAGGCTGAGGCAGAAGGCGTTAAGAAGCTGAAAGCCGCTGAAATGGATGAATCCGTTCTTAAGTATAAGAGCATAGATGCCCTTAAGTATGTGGCCAACGGCCGCGCTACCAAGATCTATATGCCCTCCGACATGACCGAGTTGGTTACCAAGATGGGCGTAATCGGTGAAACTTTGGGAGTGGGCGACCATACGCCTATAGACAGAAGCGAGCCTGAAGAGGCTCCTCTTGAAACAGATCCTTGCATTAGTGAGGAAACTTCAGCAGGGGGAGTAAATGCGGCTCATACCACAGCGAAGATAAAGAAAGACGTGGAGAATATAGGTTAAACACTTAATAAAGCAAGGTGCGGTACGCTTTTCGCGAATTACCGCGGGCTCATTTATAAATTTAACACTTCTACTTATTTACATATGACATCCCTGCCTCCAAGGCTTTAAGATTTACATCTATTAGATGGGCTTTGGTGCCTGAGAACATATGCTTAATCATATTCTCGATGGTGGGGACCTTAAGGGCTTGAGTTACGCCGATATATGCTCCCAGCATTACCATATTGCTTACCTTGGGATTACCAAGCTTGGTGGCCATGTCATCGCAGGGTATGCGATAAACGTCAATATCATTTCTTTCCACTTCGTCGGGGACCGTGCTGCTATTGATAAATATGCTTCCGCCGGGCTTAACCACGTGTAAGAATTTAGCCAGGGAAGGGCGATTCATTACGATTACTTCCGTAGCTTCTTCAATAAGAGGTGTGCCGATTCTCGTATCGCTTAGGATTACGGAGCAGTTGGCCGTTCCTCCGCGCATTTCGGGACCGTAGGAGGGAACCCAGGTTACCTCCAACCCTTCTTCCACGCCACCCTCGGCCAAAGTTTTACCGATTGACATAACGCCCTGACCGCCGAAGCCGGCCATAATGATTTCTTTCTTCATGGATTATGCCTCCTCTCCGGCTACGTCCTTGATATTACCCAGAGGATAATAGGTGGCCATGTTTTCCTTAAGCCACTGATTGGCCTCGGGAACCGTCATTCCCCAGTTGGTGGGGCAGGCTGCCAATACTTCAACAAAGGTAAATCCCGCGCCGGCCATCTGAAGCTCGAAGGCTCTTTTAATTGCCTTCTTTGCCTTATTAAGATTGGGAATATCCGTTACGCAAACTCTCTCGGCAAATACCAGGCCATCCAGTGTTGAAAGCATCTCAGCCATGCGTATAGGCATTCCTGCGGATTCCGGTGATCTTCCCAAGGGAGAAGTGGTTGTCTTCTGCCCAATCAATGTAGTTGGAGCCATCTGGCCACCGGTCATTCCGTATATGGCATTGTTTATAAAGATTGTTGTGAACTTCTCTCCACGCATGGCAGCGTGAACGATTTCACCTGCACCGATAGAGGCCAAGTCACCATCTCCCTGGTAGGTAAAAACGGGTTGGTCAGGATGAGTGCGCTTTACTCCCGTTGCAACGGCAGGCGCTCTTCCGTGGGCAGCCTCAATTACATCTGAATAGAAATAGTTGCCTGCGAAAACGGCGCAGCCTACAGGGCAGACCCCGATTGCCGTATCCAGCTCATCCAGCTCTTCCAGAACCTCGGCTATTAGTTTATGGACTATACCATGGGCACATCCGGGGCAGTAATGCATTTCCGTATCCTGAAGTCCCTTGGACTTAACATATACATTCATCATTTTGTCACCCCCGCCATCTCACGAATTTTGTTTTCTATCTCTGAAACGGAAGGAATCA
Source organism: uncultured Peptostreptococcaceae bacterium (assembly GCA_905236895.1). Lineage (GTDB taxonomy): Bacteria > Bacillota > Clostridia > Peptostreptococcales > Anaerovoracaceae > Eubacterium_B. The sequence continues at coordinate 9,779 of CAJOQI010000150.1, forward strand.
TTCCACCTGTTCTTCCGAAGAACTCCACGGGTTTCTTTCCGTTAACAGCCAGTCTGACATCTTCAACCATCTGACCTGTGCTCATTTCAACTGAGAGGAAGGCCTTTACATGGGAACTGTCAGCCAACTCTGCAACTGCCTTGGAAGGATAGGGCCAAAGGGTGATGGGTCTAAGAACTCCGGTTTTGATTCCTGCTGCCCTGAGATTCTCCGCCGCAGTAAGAGCGATTCTGGATGTGGTGCCATAGGCCACCAGAATATACTCCGCATCCTCCGTCATGATTTCTTCGTAGCGACATTCCTTTGCTTCCATTTCTTTATACTTCTCAAGAAGCTTCAGATTGTGGGATTCGCAGGTTTGGACATCCATCAAAAGGGAAGTGATGAAATTATTGTGATCTCTTCCTCTTCTGCCTGAAGCCGCCCAGCTTTTGTCCTCCAAGGGACGGCGAGGAATGTCCTTCCAAACGATAGGCTCCATCATCTGGCCGATAAGTCCGTCCAAGAGGAAGAGCACGGGATTGCGATAATGGTCGGCGATATCAAAGGCTTCCTGCATTATATCCACCGTTTCCTGAAGATCCGACGGAGCGAATACCAAGGTCCTATAGTCTCCATTTCCGCCGCCTCTTGTTGCCTGGAAATAGTCGCACTGAGAAGGCTGAATGGTTCCAAGACCCGGGCCGCCTCTGTTAATGTTTACGATTACTCCCGGAAGCTCGCAAGCTGCCATATAGCTGATGCCTTCTTGCTTAAGGCTGATGCCGGGGGAGGAAGAAGAGGTCATGGCTCTGATTCCTGATGCGGCAGCGCCGTAAACCATATTTATGGCGGCCAGTTCGGATTCGGACTGAACAAAAACTCCGCCAACCTCAGGCATGCGCTTGGACATATACTCGGGGATTTCGTTTTGAGGAGTGATGGGATAGCCGAAGAAACCTTGACATCCTCCGCGGATGGCCGCTTCGGCTATGGCTTCGCTGCCTTTCCAAATTTCTCTTTCCATAAGGATAACTCTCCTTCGATAATTAATCTTTGAAGATGCTGATTACTGAATCCGGACAAATCTTGGCACAGCTGGCGCAGCCTATGCAGGACATTTCGTCTATGCAGGATGCGGGATGATAGCCTTTGGCATTGGGCGTATTATCAAGAGCCAAGATGTGTTTTGGACAAAGTCCGACGCAGAGCTCGCAGCCCTTGCATCTATCTCTGTCAAATTTCAGATGAAAAGCCATTTGCTTACCTCCTGAGTTATATTAGACTTCCCAAGGCTTCTTTAGGTGAACCCTTATTGGGAAAACAGTTCCTATTTCTTTCGGGACCTCATCCACCAAGGCTTCTTCAACAGCGTTGCAGAGAAGGGGAATTCCGGTCATCTCCGAGAGTGCCTTCGTAACTCCCGCCCCACGAATAATGTCCTCTGCCCCGGTTGCATTTAGAAGGTGGGTATTATTCACAAGGCCGGTGACCTTCATATTGGATGCACCTTCTATGGCCCGTAAAAACTTAAGGGCTTCTTCCGGCGTCTTGGTAGACGGTCTATTGGCATTTACAACAAAGACCAAAGCTGCTTTCTCCTCCTTTAAGCTTTCTGCGTAGCGAGCCAGGACCCTTGCTCCTGCAGGATCTCCTCCTGCGTCGATTACGCCTCTGGCTTCTTTGTCCTGAAGAATGGTGGAGACGGTTCCCGGCATATATGGAAGGTCCACGTCGGGGAAAGCTTCGCCGCTGCTTATGACTTTGATGCCTTTTTCCGCAAGCAGATTTTCCTTCCCCCTGGAGCGAAAATAGGGGTTTACCACATCCAAATCCGCCAGATAGACCTTGCCGTCAAATCCCTCTTTTAGAAAAAGAGCCAGGTTTAGGGAGAACTCGCTTTTTCCCGTTCCATAGTGTCCGGTTACAACTGTAATTCTGGGTAAATCCAAAAACATGATAAAACCTTTTCCTCCAATTCAACCTTAGTTAATAAGGGGTTATTTGTCAATAAAATACAAGAAAAACAAGGGATTTCCCGCCTGCTTTTGTTGAGGCGATATAAAGAATCAAAGAGATTATTATGCCGAAATATAGGGGCCAGAAAGAAAAAAAGAGCGGCTTTTGCCGCCCTTAACACTGTTTCTAAAGAATAAACATCCTGCAAGCTATAAGAGATGGAACATCCTTTGTTGTAAAGCTTACGGTGTGCTCATCCAGCTGCTTAACTCCGGGATAGTAAGAGGCTCTTAGAGCACGAACATGTTCCTTGTAATTGATTTCCATCACGTATTTCTCTGCGGAAGGATAGAGGCATTTCTTGGCCTTCTTAAGGCCTTTCTTGACGCCGGCTTCGATTAGCTTGCACGCTTTGTCCGTGGACATATTGAAGGTGGCGTCGCCAACGCCTCTCTTAACCCCTACGGTTTCCATCTGGGGAACCTTGGACTTGGCGATTTGGCAGAGGGCTTCGTCGCCGCTAAGGAAAACCACGGGAACGCCGTAGTGTGTGGCAATGGTTGAATTAAGATCAAACTCTGCCCAATAGTCTCCGTTAACCTTGAAATAATTATTCTGGGTATTCATTGTATGGGCCAGGGGATTGCCGTTTCCGTAGGCCGGGCTGTGGTAGCCAATATAGATCACCGCATCAAAGCTTTCGTCCAGGCCTGCCATCATGGATTCCGGGGTGCAGGTCCACTCCCTAATCAAAGTGACTTGATCCGGGAATCCGGTAAAGTCCATATTTCTTCCGCTGTCGTGAGCGTCCTTAACATAGATTTCCTTTGCTCCTGCGGCCAAGGCACCTTTGATGGCGGCCATAACCTCTCTCTTCATTTGAGCTGCGGCTGCGGCATGGGTATGATGACCAAGCTCGGTCTCGTCCCAGTGGGTTACGCCGGTTACACCTTCAATATCTGCGCTGATATATACTTTCATTTTGCACCTCCTATGGTTGAATGATTCTAGAATCCGTAAATCTCGCTATACTTCTTCTCCAGATAGTCTATATACGCATCTGATGAGAAGGGTTCTCCCAGGGCCTTTTCAATAAGCTGATCGGGCTTATAGAGGCAGCCGTATTGCCAGATGTTTTCCTTATTCCACTTGTTAATGGATCCCAGATTTCCTGCCTTTATTGCTCCATCCACATCTACGGTTTCTCTCATCTTCTTAAGGAAGTGAGCACCGTAGGCGCTGCCCAGAGCATAGGAGGGGAAGTAGCCCATAAGGCCTCCGGCCCAATGGCTGTCCTGAAGAACTCCCTGCTGGTCGCTGGGAACATCAACCCCAAGATACTCCTTATATAGCCTATTCCATTCTGTGGGAAGGTCCTTAACCTCCAGTTCTCCGCTGAAGAGTCTCTTTTCCAATTCGTAGCGAACCATAACATGAAGGGAGTAGGTAACCTCGTCCGCCTCGATTCTGATTAGGCTGGGCTCAACCTTATTGATAGCTCGATAAATATCCTCCGGGCTATGGTCCTGAATAACATCAGGGAAAAGTTCTTTAAGCTTGGGAAAGATCAATTCAATAAATCCACGGCTTCTGCCAATGAGATTCTCGTAGAAACGGCTCTGGCTTTCGTGAATACCCATTGATACTCCGCCGTCCAGGACGGTATAGGCGTATTCATCCTTGGGCCCTCGATCGTAGAGAGCATGGCCACCTTCGTGAATTACGCTGAACATTGAAGAGGCAAAATTATCCTCGAAATAATGGGTGGTTATTCTTACGTCGTGATGGGATCCCAGGCTGGTTGTAAAGGGGTGCTCCGTGGTTGAAAGGCCAACGTGATTCCTGTCCAATTCCATAAGATCCATAAGATAGTTGGAGAATATTTCCTGGTTGGCTTCCGAAGCAAAGCCGTTAAGGAAGCTGTCATCAACCTGCGGAGACTCTTTGATCTTTCGGAGAAGGGGAACAAGTCGCTCTCTTAAATTCCCAAAGAATGCGTCGCATTTTTCCTGTGTCAACCCTTCTTCAAACTGATTCAGCATATAGTCGTAGGGATGCTTTTCGGGAGCGCAATAGGCTGCAAAGCGTTTTCCATAGTCCACCATCTTCTCAAGATAGGGACGGAAGATTTCAAAATCGTCTGCATCCTTGGCGTCCTTCCATGCTTTCGTAGCCTGAATACTCAGCTCCTGAAAGGCCACATATTCTTCCATGGGAATCTTCTGCATATCTCTGATTTCCTTAAGCATCATCTCTATCATGCGCTGCTCTTCAAGAGAGAGGGATTCCTTTTCTCTTTCCAATCCTTCAAGAAGCTTTACCGTTTCTTCGCCAACGGATAGTTTATACAATTCCTCGGAAAGGATTCCGATGCTGTGGCTTCGGTTGTCCGAGGTCCTTTTTGGGGCTGTGGTTTCCCCGTCATAGGTGAGGATGCCTATGGCGTGGTCGTAGGCGCTTAGCTTCTCCTGAAGTACTCTTAGTTGCTCGTTCATTCTTTCCTTTCTCCTCTCTTAGCCAAAATACATTTGGCAGCTATACATGTCTTCGTCCCAGAAATTGAATTCACCGCAGAAGTCAAAACCAAAGGACTTATATATTTCCATAGCTCTCGGATTATCCTTGCTGACAGCAAAGAACAATCCATCAAAGCCTCTTCTCTTAACGTCTTCTAGCATATAGGCAATGAGGGATCTGGCAATGCCTTTCCCTTGGTGGCCGGGCAGGACTCCAAGCCTTGTTGCGTCACAGGGGTTTTTAATTCTCGGATCCCAGCAATCGAGACCAAAGGCAATCTCAACCTCATCCTCCGTATTGGGCGGCACCGCACTTAAGGTGCCAATAACCTTTGACTCATTTCCCTCGGTTTCTTCGCTTTCTTCAACCGCAACATAGAGTCCGCCTCTTTGGAAATCGCTATTGGCGTGATCTATGGTAGGGTAGTATTCGTCCCAAGGTGATCCGGGAATCGCCTTAAGAATATCATAAATAGCAGCAACCTGTTCGATCTCTTCTGCTTTTGCAAGTCTGATTTCAATCATTTTTCTTGTATGGGCTGAGTGAAGACGTCCACGGCGCCTGCCATGAATAAGGAATCCATGGCAAAGCCTATTTCTTCTCCCGCAGCCCCTGCACTGCAGTCCAAATAAAGAATCTTCATTAAATGAAAAACCTCGCTAAGTAATTCTTTCTAATTATACGATAAAGAGGGGGTGCTATCAATCTTGAATGCCTCTGAAAAAGAAAACCATAAAAAAGGGCAGAGATGTGAGATACATCTCTGCCCGACTGTGAGCGCAATCATAGAATTAGATTAATGGTAGATGTTTTATAAGTGTGCTCTGATTTTTACTTCTTTTTGTTTTCCACATCAGCAAGATAGTATTTGCCGGGTGTGTTGTAGTATTCATTTACCATGGTTTTAATCTTGGGCAGGAGCAGCAGCAAGCATACAACGTTGGGGATGATGATGAGACCAAGGAATGCGTCTGTAAGTGAATAGAGGACGCCAAGGTCGATTCCCATTCCGCCTACGATACAAGCTGCGATATAGATCCAAACCCAGACTTTGCTGAACTTAACTCCGAAGAGGAATTCAGCCTGCTTCATTCCGTAGAATGCGCATGCCAGCATTGTTGAAAGTACAAAGAGGAATACGCAGATAGCTACGAAGTAAAGTCCGAAGGAACCGAATACGCTGTTATAAGCAGCCTGTGCAAGAGCACCGGTTTCAAGTCCGCTTTCTGTCCATACACCGGAGGTGAGGATTACGAGAGCGGTCATGGTGCAAACTACGATGGTATCAACGAATACCTCGAATACACCCCAGGAAGCCTGACGTACAGGATGGTCAACGGAAGCGGAAGCGTGGCTTGCGCAGGTTGTACCAAAGCCTGCCTCGTTGGAATAAAGTCCACGAGCAAGACCCCAGCGGAGTGTAGCACCAACTGTAGCACCGGCGAATCCGCCGAATGCAGCTCTTCCGGTAAATGCATAACGGAAGATGGAAGCGATTGCTTCGGGTACGTTTTTGATGTTAACAAAGATTACGATTATAGCACCAATCAGGTAAACGATAGCCATGATTGGAACCAGCTTCTCGGTTACGCCTGCAACACGCTTTGCTCCGCCGATTACGGTGATGGCGGTGATGATGGCAACTACGATAGCGATAGCTATCTGAGGAACGCCGATTGCTACGCCCTGCTGGGTTGCGGAAGCAGCCTGTGCAGCCAGGGAGGGAACCAGCTCGATCATCAGCATGAATGCATAGAATGAACCGAAGAATGCGCCAATCTTGCGAAGGGCAGAGCCTTCTTCACCGATCTGACGGCAGTAATAGTATGGTCCGCCTACATACTCGCCCTCTTCGTTCTTATGTCTGTAAGCGAGACCGGCGGTAACTTCAACGAATTTTGTACCAAAGCCTATAAGGGCCATGATTTCAATCCAGAAGACGGCACCAGGTCCGCCAAGAGCAATAGCTACAGGTACACCAACGATATTGGAAGCACCGATAGCGGAAGCGAGAGCAGAGGTTGCAGCGGCAAAGGCATTTACGTTACCTTCGCCGGATGACTTTCCAAACATCTTACCGAAGGTTTGCCTCATAACATAGCCAAAATGCCTAAACCAAGGGAAGCCGAGGTAAGCACCGATTACGAGGCCGCCTGCGCCGCAGAGCAGTAGGAGGGGAATTCCCCAGAACCAGTTAGCAAATGCCAATAAAGCATCAACAATAAACATAAGGTTCTCCTTTCATAATAACGAACAATAATAACACTAAGATTTGCGCTCTATATTAAGTTCCGATAGATAATAATCCGTCGGAAATCAATATCAAATTGTCTAGGTGCAAAGGAAGGCTTGAGTCAATTCACGGAGGAAATGCCAAGCCTTCTAGTTTGACATTATTTTAATATTTTCAACACAGCTTCGCAAGTTATGTTGGGAATGTTTCTAAAGGTATGCTTCATATCAACTCGTTCAGTAAGCATATGACCGTCTCTTCCAAAGGTTCCGATATTCACCACGGGAACCCCGATTTGCATAATCTTATCCACGTCGTGATAATACTTAACCTTCCAGGAGGGCATATTGTCGCCAAGAGCCTTAAAGGCCTCCGGTTCGTCGCAAATGGTCATGAAGCTTGAATCGGAAATATAGGGATAGAACATTCGGGTTTTGATCTGTCTTTCCGATTCCGGTCTGATAAGCTCAACTGCTTCTTCCACCGCGTCCAGAAGGGCACATTCCTTTTCTGTCTTTCGGGTCATCTCGATCCGTGCACTATGGACAGAACCGAAGAAGATGACCAGGGCGGGGGATTTATCCTCATGCCATTTCCAGGCTTCCTCCGCCACTCTCAGGCTGAACAGTCTGAGATCCAGTTCCGGTTCTTCTTGATGAAGCTTAACTGCAAAGTCATGGATGCTCTTGGTAAAAGCCTCTCCGTGCTTTTCTTCAAGCTCATCCATGAACATTTTCCATGTGTATACTCTACTATACCACGGTAAAGTTGTAAAGTGCACATTGGAAAGTTCACAGAATTTTTTATATTGCTCATTAAGATATTCAATTACATCTTCAAAGGACTTAACTCCTATGTCGTAGCATTTATCTATTACGTTTGCAGGACTCATGCCGTGGGTGAAGAAGTTATAGTAGGAGAAGCCTACCAATGCGGTCTGCACCGTATAGGGTCCCTTGGTATCCATTTGCTTAAGGGAGATGGGAGGAATGGCAACCTCTCCCTGGGCGATGTCGCAGAGCTCCGTATTAAGGGACATATTCCTGGTTACCTCGGCGA
>CAJOQI010000151.1 GCA_905236895.1 uncultured Peptostreptococcaceae bacterium
AATAGAATCCGTTGCCTGGATATCATCCGTGATGGTAATAGTGTCACCATCATTGGCATCCCTCATGGCATCCTTGAATTCTTCCCAGTTGCTTACGGATCTATCTTCATCCGTCACGACGATTTCATATTCCACCCCATCGATGGTGACCTTCATCCACTCCTCGGTGTCAAAGGCCTTATGCGCGGTAATCATCCACTCGCCGTTTTCCTTGGAGGCGGAGAAGAGATCTTCGTTGCTGACGCTGACAGCCTCGACGGTTCCGGTCAGGCCAACCTCCTCCAGAATATCGGAAAGAGCGATCGTGGTGTCGCCGCTCATGACATATTGTTTTTGCTCATAGGTGAATTCTACGGTATAGAAGGAGAAGCCATCGGTCTCGGCTGTGACCGTGGTCTCCTCCTCAGAAGCGTCCAGAACTTCCGCGGTCAGTTTGCCCTCTTCCTCCGACACATGATAGACCTCTGTGTCCAGATTCTGATTTGCGACTTCTTCGAGTGAGAAACTGACTTTTACTTTTTGTCCGTCGGCAGGCTGGATCTCATTTCCATCCGGATCCACGACTTGAATATCAAAGGTATAAGAAGCTGCCACATTCACATTCTCGTCGCGAACGTTTTCAACAGCCCTGTCCACCGCATTTTGTTCTGCCTTATTGACCTTCGAGACCTGCAGCGCAGCATCCTCAGGGAAGACACCTTCCGGCGCGCTGACCGTGATCGTTACGCCATCGATCACATCTTCTCCGGAGAAGGCCGGCATCGCCTTCGTCTGTTCTTCCGCATCGTCTTCTGTCTCAGCAGCCGGATCTGTTTCCGCATTCGGATCCGTCTCTGTCTCCGTCAAAGACTCCTCATGCTGTGTCGAAGAAACCTCTTCTGTAGATCCTGCTTCGACCGGATCTGTGGATTCTTCTATTTCAGCATCAGAAGCCTGCTCCTTAGGAATCTCAGATTCAGCCTCTTCCGAAGAAGCGTTTTCGGACTCTTCACCTTCTGCATCCCTTTCCACATCAGAAGCAGTTTCAGGTTCTTCAGTTTCCACTGAATCTTCGCCTGTGCCTTCGTCCTCTGTCGGGGCTTCCTCTTCCCCGCTGACAGGCTCTTCCTCTGCTTCTTCCGCCGATTCAGCAGGCTCCTGGGTTTCCTCTTCCTGAACCCCCCCTAAATCGTCTAAATCTTCAGCAGACTGAAGCTCATCAAAATCTGAACCCTCTTCTGAGACTTCCTCATTCTGAGCTTCATCAGCGAATACTCGTCCAGAACCATAATTGGTTGAAAAACTGGAAACGAGCATCATGCAGATGACAAGCATTGCCACTGCCCTGATTAGATTTGACCTTGTTTTCTTCATGACTGATACCTCTCCTTTTCGCAACTTTTTGCTTTTTTGATTACTATTCTTAATAACCTTATCTGCAAACAAAACCAACTAAACACAAAGGGTATAGTTAGCATTTTCACTGTAATTTGGTTTCCCCCTCACCGATTATTAATAGTATAACATTTATTCTATTCCCATTAGGTTGCAAATGCATTTCCTCTCTATTTTCATTATTATGCAAAAAAAGAGACTGATTTGCTTCATTCATTCTACCCCCCCCTAATGAGTAAAAACAATCAACCAAAAGTACTAAAAATGGGGTTTTTTTGACATTTTGTTTATTATACATCTGTAATAGCTAAAAAGCAAATAAAATATTAATTCAGGGTTAGTTATAAAAACAATATGACGTCTATACGAATACCGCCATTATCCTATTGGAAATGTCGATTCCCTTCTCCGTAATCACAAGAGATGCGGGCTCTCCTTCATTGGTGACATACTCTATCAAAGCGCCGCTATCAAAGAATTCCCTAAGCTCCTCCCACCTATCTGCGAAGGCCTCCCTTGGGCTCATGCCAAATCTTCTGTAAAAAGCGCTATATGACAGGCCGGATCTAAGCCTTAATTCCGTAAATGCAAACTCGGACATATCATCAAAAAGTGTATTCTCATGATAGTCTTGTTTTTCTCCGTTCATCTGAATATATCTGCAATGGTTTACATAAGACGAACTACTGTCACCAAAGCCTAAATACTCCTCTCCGGTCCAATATTTAAGATTGTGCCTGCACTCAAATCCAACCTTGGCCCCATTGCTTATTTCATAATGCTTATAGCCTGCAGACTTAAGTATTTCCAAGGCTCTATGGTACATAGCCCTATCCACCTCATCGGGAAGCTCATCAAAGCTCCCTGCCATAAAGCTTTCATAATAGGGCGTTCCCTCTTCAATCTGAAGACTGTAAACAGAGAGATGTTCCGGGTTAAGAGATATGGCTTTTTCCAGCGTATTAACCCAGTCCTCCATGCTTTGATAGGGGATTCCAAACATTAGGTCGAGATTGATATTCATAAATCCCGCCTCCCTTGCATCCCTAAAAACCTGCTCTGCATCACGGGAGTTATGAATTCTTCCCAAAGTCTTCAGCACATCATCATTAAAACTCTGAACTCCAATTGAAATTCGGTTTATTCCAGCATTTATGTAACCCTTTAATTTTTCTACGTTTACAACGCCGGGATTAACCTCTATTGATACCTCGCAGTCCCCCGTCACATTAAAAGACTCCCTAACTGCATGGACCAATAGTTCTATAGAATCCGGTTCAAGAATAGAGGGTGTTCCTCCCCCTATAAAGATGCTATCCACCTGGTGATCCGGATAGCTTTTCCCCTCGGCTTTAATCTCCCGGGCAATTCTACCCACATAGTTCTTGGTCTCTTCCATTACTTTGGAATCATCCACATCCCCTATCCCACGTGAATAGAACCCACAGTATGGGCATTTTCTAAGGCAGTATGGGATATGTATATAGATGCCAAGCTTTTTCATATTGCATACTTCATTAATAAAAGGGCATCTTAAGATGCCCAAGTATTTACTGTTTATTTATCGTCATCATACTTCAGCACAGCTGTAAAGGCCTCCTGGGGTACCTCAACCCTGCCGAACTGACGCATCCTTTTCTTTCCTTCCTTCTGTTTCTCCAGAAGCTTCTTCTTTCTGGATATATCACCGCCATAGCACTTTGCAATAACATCCTTACGGTAAGCCTTCACTGTTTCTCGGGCGATTACCTTTTGTCCGATGGCTGCCTGGACAGGAACCTCGAACTGATGCATTGGTATAACTTCCTTAAGCTTCTTGCAGACGAACCTTCCCCTCTCGTAGGCCTCAGACTCGTGGACTATCATGGAGAAGGCATCAACGATTTCTTTGTTCAGAAGAACGTCCATCTTAACCAGCTGACTCTTTTGATAGCGGATGAACTCATAGTCAAGAGAGCCGTAGCCCCTGGTCTTGGACTTAAGAGCATCAAAGAAGTCGTAAATAACCTCATTCAGCGGCAATTCATAATGCAGTGTCACCCTATCCTTGGTCACATACTCCATATGAAGCATATTGCCCCTACGCTTCTGGCAAAGCTCCATAATTGATCCCACATATTCCTTGGGAATCATAATGTCAGCCTTAACGATAGGTTCCTCTATATGGTCGATTTCCGTCAGTCCCGGCAGATTGGTAGGATTCTGAATCATCCTAACCTCTCCGTCATTCATCACTACCTTATAGACTACGCTGGGAGATGTGGTGATTACCGCCAGGTCAAATTCCCTTTCGAGGCGCTCTACGATAATCTCCATATGAAGAAGTCCCAGGAATCCGCAGCGGAAACCAAATCCCAAAGCAGTAGATGTCTCAGGCTCAAAATTAAAGGCCGCATCGTTTACCTGAAGCTTTTCAAGGGCGTCCTTAACCCCCTCGTATTTCTCTCCCTCCGCAGGATAGATACCGCAGTAAACCATTGATTGGACCTTCTTATATCCAGGTAGCATCTCCTCTGTGGAGTCTTTGTCCAGAGTAATGGTATCGCCCACTCTGGCATCGCTGACCTGCTTGATGCTGGCGCAGATATAGCCAACCTCCCCTGCCTTAAGGGTTTTTACGGGAACGTGGCCGGGAGCCATAACCCCAACCTCAGTAACCTCGTATTTCTTTTTTGTATTCATAAGGCGTATTTCATCCCCAACCTTGACCGAACCATCAAAGATTCTGGTATAGATAACCACGCCCTTATAATTGTCGTAAACCGAATCGAAGATCAAAGCCTTAAGCTTTCCGTCAGCATCTCCCGAAGGTGCGGGAATGGTCTTAACCACCGCTTCCAGAAGGTCCTCAATGCCGATTCCTTCCTTTGCGGATACCAAAGGTGCCTCGGAGGCGTCGATTCCTATCATATCCTCTATTTCCCGGCGAGTCTCGTCGGGTCGGGAGCTGGCCAGGTCGATTTTGTTAAGAACAGGGAGAATCTCCAAGTCTTCCTCCAAGGCAAGATACACATTGGCCATGGTCTGGGCCTCAACGCCCTGGGTTGAGTCCACCACAAGGACGGCTCCCTCACAGGCCGCAAGGCTGCGAGAAACCTCATAATTAAAGTCCACATGACCCGGGGTATCGATTAAATTAAAGATATACTCATTTCCGTCCTTGGCCTTATATACCAGTCTGGTGGTCTGGAGCTTGATGGTAATTCCCCTCTCCCTTTCCAGATCCATATTGTCCAGAAACTGCTCCTTCATATCACGCTGAGCAACCAGGCCGGTGTTTTCGATAATTCTATCCGCCAAGGTGGACTTGCCGTGGTCAATATGAGCTATTATGCTGAAATTCCTAATATACTTTTGATAATCGTCCATTCTATAAACCAATTAAAACTATTACTACAAAACGGCTATCGGAAAAGTCGATAGCCGTTTTATAAACAAAACTAAATGTGATCCAACCTTACTCGGCAGCGTATTCCGTACTATACAGTTCGCTGTCCTTGGCATCCATATACTGAATCTTAATCTTAATGCCGGAAAGCTTGGTCTGTTCTTCCAAATCCTTTGCCAAACCGGTAAAGGTGGGAGCGTAGTCGGCAAGGGCCTGCTCGATTAAGGGTCCTGCAGTTGCCTTCATCTCTTCGTCAAATTCCTGATCGTACTTATATGTGAAGGTCATGGTGTTGCCGGACACCGCAATGTCCAAACCGTTACTGTCTGCAATAGATTGAATCTCGTTCTTTAGGGTTTCGTCGCTGGCTACATACTCCTCAAGATTGGTGGGTCCCGTCTCCTTGCTTCCACATCCTGCCATAACAGCGGTCACAGCCATAATCATAATTAGGAGCATAACCAAAAAACTAACTCTCTTCATCACGAATCCTCCCTACTCATTTCTAACTGACCTTATAATTTTATATTACGGGACTTTTTTTGTCAAACTATTGAGCTTTGACTTTTTGGGCCGTCTGTGTTAACATAGGCCTGCAATTCTTAAGATTTCTTAAGAAGTCAGGAGGAAGCAAATGAAATCCACTACATTTACCAGACGTATGACAATGCGTATAGCCATTGTGGCTGTACTTCTCGTTGTCTTTCTCGCGCTGGTAAGCTTGATTAACAAGGTAAAGAGCGCCGACGCTTCTGAGCGTCCCTCCGGGGAATACAATCTGGCCACATCCGGATTGACCTACCCCGGGCTTAAGGTTGCGGAAAACCACATCAAAGATGCCGCAGCCAATATGAAGACCGCTAAGGCCGACTCCGCCAAGAAGGGAGAGAGTTCTTCCACTTCAAGGCCGGAAACCCCTGCCAGCGCAAGAAAAAAGACAGAGGAAAACTCTGACTCCACAGCTGAAAATACTGAATCCAAGGAAAAAGAAACAACTTCTGCTCCAATCAATGATGGACCGGTAATCGCATCCATTTTGGTTGACGGCGATTCCTATAATTATGAAGGGGATCCTGTTACCGTACAGGACCTGGTTTATTTCTATGATATCGAAATCGGTGAAGACGATATAGTCAATCCCCCGCTTGGAACCAAGCTGGAGGACGGCCTCATTATCGAAATCACCCGTATCGCCTACGAAGAAGTAACAGAAATGGATGCAGGTGTCCTCTCCACATATTGGGTTAAGTATGTGAACGGAGAGCCAGTTGAATGGGAGCTCTTAAGCACTCAGGAAGTTGAAGAAGAGGAAGAATCCAACTCAGAAGAAGATAATCAAAGCGAAGAATCCGAAGCTGCTTCAGACGAAAACGAAGAGTCTCGGGAG
>CAJOQI010000152.1 GCA_905236895.1 uncultured Peptostreptococcaceae bacterium
ATGAGATTCCCGCCGTTCTTTAGAAGATGCTCCGCCCCTTCCATAAAATCCCTCAAGGTTCCCCTAACCTCGTGGCGAGCGACGGCTTTTTTCTCATCCTCACTTACTATGCCTCGACTTGCTTTGATATATGGCGGATTCGATGTAACAAGGTCGTAGACACCACCTTGCCGGGACTTGAGATTTTGCACATTCTCATTTAGAAAGTCAATCCTGTGATCCAAGCCGTTAAGCCTGGCGCTTTCTTCAGCCAACAGGCAATTCTCCTCCAGAATGTCCACACCCAGAAGCTTTGTTCCTTCAGTGCACTTGGCCAGGATCAAAGGAATTATTCCGTTGCCACAACCAAGGTCTGCGATTCTCTCAGCCTTCGCCGCCTCGGCTAAAGCTGCCTCCGCCAAAATCACCGCGTCCACTCCGTAGCAGAACATATCCGGGTTCTGCAAGATCTTAAGACCGCCGAATCCCGTATCGTCAATTCTCTTTTCCATCAGTCTTCCCGGAGCAATTTCTTCAGCTCGTTCTTAAACTCTTCGGAAGCATCTTCAAGGATGGAAAGGTCATCAAAACCATTGTCCTTTCCCGGTCTTTCGTTTTTATTCTGGCCTTTTTTCTTCTTATAGTTAAGCCTTTTGATATCTTCTTTTTTATAGGTATAGATATCCGAGGTCAGCTTGTCGCTTCCGTCCTCTTCCTTCTCTCCCGTATAAAGCCTTACTTTGATTTTGCCTTCCAGAAGACTGGTGTCTGTAACCTTAGCTTCTCCGTCGGGAGTTTGAATAACCTCTCCCACATCGGGCATTCCCTTCCTCAACTCAATGTAAATATCGTTTTCGTATTTCAGGCAACACATCAGTCTGCCGCATATTCCCGAAATCTTTGTGGGATTGAGGGAGAGATTCTGGGTCTTGGCCATTTTGATGGATACAGGTTGGAAGTCCCCCATCCATGTGGCGCAACAAAGTCCTCTACCGCAGGCTCCGCAACCTCCGATCATCTTGGCTTCGTCTCTCACTCCCACCTGCCTAAGCTCTATCCTCATATGGAAGACCGAGGCAAGGTCCTTAACCAGTTCTCTGAAATCAACTCTTCCGTCTGCAGTGAAATAGAAAACGATTTTATTGTTGTCAAAGGTATATTCCACATCGATAAGCTTCATATCAAGACCGTGCTTATCCACCTTTTCCTGACAAAGCCTTAAGGCCTCTTCCTTTTTGTTTTCGTTTTCTTCTCTTTTCTTTTCGTCGGCTTCCGTCGCTATGCGGATTATTTTCTTAAGGGGCTTAACCACATCACTTTCTTTGATTTCGGTAATCCCCATGGAAATGGTTCCGTATTCCAAGCCACGGGCGGTTTCAACTATTACCCCCGTCCCCGGTTCCAAGCCATCTATATTATTTGGTTCGAAGTAGTATACCTTTCCGGTATTCTTGAACTTAACTCCGACTACCTTTTTCATTTCTTCCTCCGATTTTAACTACCAGATTCCCCAAGGCGTATTTAGGTGAAACCTTATACCTTAAATCCTTCCTTGCTTCCTCTATATTTTTTACGTTTCTATATGCCGTTGTCTTGTCAATGCCCGTCTCTTTAGGCCCACTCAGCATACATTTTCTCATATATCTTTCCAGCGAGTCCAAAAGTTCTTCCGCCTTGCCCGAATCCTTAATAAAAGGCTCCAGATATTTTAAAATCTCATAATAATACCTTCCGCCGTAGATCATCTCCACCAGCTGAGAAGCTATGGTTCCTTCCTCTTCAGCATCAGACTTGCCATCACTAAAAAGAGGAATGGTTACGCAACGGGACCTTACGGTAGGAATAAGCAGCTCGCTATTTCCCGTTAACAGCATGATTACCGTTCCGGGATAAGGCTCCTCCAGGGTTTTAAGCAACCTATTCTGGGCTCTTAAGGTCATGGTCTCCGACTCTTCCACAATGGCGATATTTCTTCCGCCCTCTCCTGAAGGAAGGTTGATGAGATTCCTTTGGAGTTCCTGAATCTGTTTATCCTTTACGGACTGGCCCTCGGGCTCTACCAAATAAAGGTCTTCATAGCCTTCTCCGTCCACCCTTCTGCAAATGCTGCAGCAATCGCAGCCCACACCGGGAGCCTCCTTGCAGAGAATGGCCTTGGCAAAATCCTTTACAAAGGTTTCTTTCTCGCTTATCCTGTCTCCTTCGATAATATAGGCATGGGCCAGCATACCGGAGTTTATGGCACGCCCCAGTTTCTCCGTCAATTTGTCGTATTCCATATAATCCTTTAAGGACATCTATTCTTCTCCGAAACCTTTAAGTCTCTCATCAAGTATATCTTTGATGGAGTTCCAAACTTCATCAGGAGGACGATTGGCAGGAACGGAAACTATGCGAGGTATGTCGGATACTCTTCCGTCATACCAAACTATTCCCTTCTCCTGGTTCTCTATCATCTCACGATAGCCCCAATATACTCTGTCGTGGAAATCTCCTCCTGAGGTTTCCAGTCTGTCTTTGCTTCTATTCCTTACTTCAACCCTTTGACTGGCCTGGTCCGGATCCAGGTCAAGAAAGATGGTAAGGTCAGGCACGCAATCGTCCACAGCGTCTTTGTTGATGGACCAAACCTTATCCGGTCCAAGTCCTCTTCCATAGCCCTGGTAGGCGATACTTGAATCCACAAATCTGTCGCAGATTACGATTTTTCCCTCTTCCAAGGATGGCTTAATGACCTGTCTAACCACCTGGGCTCTTGAGGCAGCATAAAGATAGGCCTCTGTATGATTCTTCATCTCGCTATTGTTAACATCCAGGATTATGGTTCGGATTTTTTCTCCGATTTCCGTGCCTCCTGGCTCACGAGTGAAAACAGGGTCTATCCCACGCTCATGCATATATTCTTTTATCTTGGAAAGCTGAGTGGATTTTCCGGCTCCGTCTCCGCCTTCCACTGTAATAAAAAAGCCTCTGTTCTTCATACTACTGCCTCTTTGCCACCGTATCCAATAGTTTTGCGAAGAGCAAATAAACCAGGTATATGACAGGCAGGCACAAAAGAACACAGAAGATAATCTTTAAGATAACCATCTTCTCTCTCCGTACTATTGATTATATGCAGGAAAATTATACCATAAGATGGCACCACTTGCACCAAAAAATGGAAAATCTTTACTCTTCAAATAAATGTCTGTAATAGTCGTTTCTCAGGACTTCCGAACAGTATTGAACCTTATTTTTTACAACCTTATTGATTCTCTCAACATAGGAATCCCAATTAAGATTGCTCTTCTTCGGATCCGAGGGGGTAAAGGTTTCCGACCCTGCAAGGTATGTTCCGTAGGATGTCTTCCAATCGTAACTCATATTAAAGACCAAAGCCTCTTTTTCGGAGAATACATCCCTTCCCGGAAGCAGTCTTGAATCCCACTCAGTACCAAAGAGATTGGACAGAGTTGGAAGAATGTCCAAGCTGGATGTTGGAGAGTCCACTATGATTGGATCCTTTTTCTCCATCTCGCCACACCAGATTATTAGTCTATTATGGTCTCTCTCCAGATAGTTGGTAACCTCGTATCCATAGAGCTCCGCAAGATAAGGCATGGACCCTATTGCGGCATCATTGTCAAGGCCATAGGGGAAGTGGTCCGCAGCTATAACGATAACCGTATCGTCCTCTATATTGGCCTCTTCCAGTCTCTTGATCAAATACTCCACAGCCTTATCCAGCTCCGCATTTGCAGCCTTATAGCTTAAGATTCTCTCCGAACCTTCCATGCCCTCTACCAAGTCTCTGTTCTTTTGAGCCATCTTATTGGAGGCAAAGGTATAGTTGGAATGACCGCTTACGCTCATATAATAGATATTGAAGGGCTGGTGGTTGATATACATATCAACCGTAGCCTCCATCATTTCAAGATCGCTCTCCGGCCACTGAAGCGTAATATAGTCCTCAAGACCGTTTCCATATCCCATATATCCTTCGGAATATCCGATAGCGTTATGGGTAACATGTCTGCTGTAATATTTATAATCGTTGTTATGGAAGACCATACCGTAGTAACCAAGCCTATCCAACTGATTACCCATGGTAAAATAATTCAGATTGGAAGACGCGTCGTAGAAGGAGGCTCCTCCTCTCATTGGTAGCAGGCCAAAGATGTTTTGATACTCCCCTCCCGTAGTTCCAGCAGTCGCCTGCTCGTAATAGTCGGTAAAGTTTATTCCCTTTGTCGCCAGGCGATAAAGGGTGGGAGTAACCTTTGGATCTATGGCTTCCGCAGAGAAAGCCTCAGCAGTAATGAAT
This sequence comes from uncultured Peptostreptococcaceae bacterium, assembly GCA_905236895.1. Classification (GTDB taxonomy): domain Bacteria; phylum Bacillota; class Clostridia; order Peptostreptococcales; family Anaerovoracaceae; genus Eubacterium_B. The sequence goes on from CAJOQI010000152.1 coordinate 4,286, forward strand.
ATGAGATTCTTACCCTCGAATATTCCGGTCATTTCGTTCTGGCTGCTGGGTTTGATGCTCTGAACATATTCGTCGATATTGGCCAATTTTCCGCCGGTCCTCTCCGCTATGGCATCAAAATCTATGTCCATTACGTTTAAGTCATAAACTGTTTTTTCTTCCTTCTCCGGGATTTCTTCCTCTATGGGCTCTCCCTCCATAATATTGAAATCATCATCTCCCTCCGCGTCAAAGGAATGTTCCTTTCCCCAAAACAGATTCAACACATCAAGTCTAATACCCGTCAGGAGACCAAAGTTTTCAACCGCAGCGGGATAATTGTAATGGTCGTCGTAGCTATCCTTGAATTTGGAGTATTGATTAATCAAAACACCGTTGCCTGCAGCCAAGGCAATTAGCACCCCAAGAAGAATGGTCACATATTTCTTGCTCACCCGCTTGCAAGTATCAAGAGCCCTGCCCCTTATCAGATACATCAAAGTCGGGAAAAGCCATAGGGTTAGATGAGCAATACCGTCTGCATCCGTCATTATCTCCAATGCATCCATGGCAAATCGACTGCCTGCCACATCCCTTGCGGATCCCACAACCGTCGGCACATCGTAGAGCATCTTAAACTGCTTGAACACAAAGTATTCCACAATGTATGGCACAGCCAAAATGAATAGCATTACGGTCTTGATTATGAAATTGGTTTTTGAATTCTTGGACCAACTACAGAGAAAGAAGACAATGATTCCGTAGATTATGGCAAAGATTAAGGTGGGAAGAATGGATAGGCCATCCGCTTGATCCGTTACGGAAACCTTAAATACCATCTCATAGAAAAAAATGGCCATGGGAAGAACCACAAGAGAAAACAGCATATCCTTTATATTGAATTTAGAGGATTGCGCTTTCTTATTTGGCTTCTTATTCTTCTTATTGTTTCCCTTTTTCTGTTTGGATTTCTTCCCCATTATTAGGTGTTTTTCCCCTTTTACAAATTACCCAAATAGTTTACAAGAATAGGGGTCTTTAGTCAATGGGATGGCTATATTTCAATAAAAAAAGCGAGCTACTTTCGTAGCTCGCTTTTTGGTAAAACCGGCAACGTCCTGCTTTCCCGGGCAGTCGCCCACCAGGTATCATCGGCGCTAAAGAGCTTAACTACTGTGTTCGAGATGGGAAC